>JAYVHZ010000510.1:0-12668 GCA_043770645.1 Undibacterium sp.
GCAGGCAAAAAACTCTTCATCGTGGTCAGTGCTGGACATTTTGCTGGTGAACAAAATCTCATCACACTGTTACAGCAGCAAGGCTTACAAGTTCAACAAATTCGCTAGTACATGAATCCTATCAAAGAACCAATCATCCAAGGAGAACATCCTTGGGTGATGTTAGAAACGCCAGCAGAATTAGAAGGCTGGATGGAATTAAATAATCAAGAATTGCAAAAACTGATCGGTGATCAAGCCTCACCTCAGATGCAGCAGATGTCCCAAGGACAAGGCATCTGCCTGACTTTATTGCACGGCGGTGAGATTTATTTTCATACGAATTCAGATGGTGATGTGCTGTTGGATGTCACAGCAGATGCCGAATGGGTGGCTCCTGTCATTACCGCATGCACGAAGATTCCCGCGCCAAAAGGTCAAATTTGGTTACTGCCGCAGCACGTCTTAATGCAATTATTAATGGGCTTGAACCCTTTAATTGCTAGCAGTCGCTTGGTGTTGAAACATGCTTATCGTTTGCACCGTTAGTGCATTAGTGGAATTCAAAGAGTAAAGTCAAAGTGCCAAAGAAAAACGGCAATGTTGCCATTGCCGTTTTCTCGTGATCACTTTAACTTTACATTCAGAAATCTAGAGTTACTGTTGCACCACACCGTTTCTATCGATAGTAACCAAGCGTGAACCGTTCTTGATGGTGCTTTCTTTTGCTGTCGCTTCGCCAGCAGCTTTGACATTGACATGCGCTTCGCTTGGGCCATTCACCTTCACGGAAGCGAGTTCGAGCAATAATTCGCTTGCGTGCAAATCGCCAGAGCCGTTCAAGCTTGCGCTTAGTTTTTTCCCGTTGCCATGCAAAGTGACACTGCCAGGGCCGTCAGAATTGATTTCGATCGTGTCTGCCGAAGCCAAACTTGCCTCAATGTCGCCGGAGCCAGAAGTATCGATGATGATTTTTCCTGCCAAGGATCTAAATTGTAAATCTGCTGGGCCAGAGTTGCGAATGTCTGCATCGCCGACTTTTAAGCGTGATGCATCCACGCTGCCAGAACCACTGACTCTGAGTTTGAGCACTTTCGTTTCGCCTACCAAGCTGACTTCGCCTGAACCATTCATCGTAATCGAGGTCTTGTCGGCCTGAACTTCATCAATCGACAGATCGCCCGAGCCAGACATATCAACGTCGAGATTTTTAGAAACCCCGCGGATACTAATTCCACCTGAGCCATCTATGCTTAATGTCGTCTGTTCGCTCTGCAATTTCGCAACATGTAAATCGCCGCTACCAGTCAATTTGGCCTGTAAGCTTTGCATCACCTCACCAAACTCAGTGTCGCCAGAACCATTCATTTCTACCGTCACTTTTTTCGTAGTCAATTGACGCAGGCTAACATCGCCGCTGCCGCTGGAATGAAAACTCAATTCCGTGCTGGAACCAGCTGCGTCAATATCGCCAGAACCTTCGTTGGTGAGCTCGAATTTTTCGTTTTTGATCTGACGTAAGCGCATATCACCACTGCCGCTATTGGTGGCTTTGACCAAGGCCGCTGTACTGATTTTGACGGTGGTTGGATTATCTTTCCAGGAAAAACGGAAGCTCCCCTTGCGTTTATTGCGGATTACGAGCGTATTGCCTTCGACGACCGTTTCAACTTCTTTGACAAAATTATCATCACCTTCTACGACCACACTATTTTTACCATCAACGACTAATTCAATATCAAACGGCGAATGATTACTAATACTGTCAAAGCTGCTGGCATCTCGTTTTTCAGTAATGATATTGCCACTGCCTTTGATACTATCGTCCTTGATGCTGATTTCACAGCCACTCAAGCCGAGTAACAACGTGGATGCAACTGCTGTTGCGCTTGCTATTTTTTTGAACATGTCCGCCCCCGAATAAAGTTGATGATTCATTGGAATTTCTATGTTTGCAGTTTACTTGAACGCATTTTTTGCTGCCTGCAGTTAACGACAGAATGCAAAAATCACAGCTTCAATGGTCAATTTGGTGGTGGAGAAGCGATAAAATATGCCCTTTCCGATTATCGATACCGCTATTTCAGCAGAAAGATTGTGCTCCATGGATAAAGTCATATTGCAAGCAAGAGATGGCGCTAGTGCCGAAATATTTACGCACGGCGCTCATGTTTGTTCATGGATACCTACGAATGGTCGCGAGCAATTATTTCTCAGTAAAACCTCTGAGTTTCGAGAAGGCGCAGCGATTCGTGGTGGTGTGCCTGTGGTATTTCCTCAGTTTTCCAATATAGGTCCATTACCAAAACACGGCTTCGCCCGCACTACCATTTGGCGTTTGGTTCGTTCTGGTCAGTTGGCGCAGGGTGCTGCGCAAGCGGTTTTTGAGTTGCAAGAGAGCATAGCCAGTTTGCAAGTCTGGCCCCATGTATTTCGTGCTGAATTAGTGGTGACTGTGGCGGAGCAAAGCTTGCAGCTTGATTTTTCGGTGGTGAATAATGGTGATACCGAATTGAGTTTCAGTTGTGCTTTGCATACCTATTTTCAAATTGACGATATTCAGAATACGCGTTTACATGGCTTAGCGGGTTTGGAATATCGTGACACGGTTAGCGGGCAGGAGCACTGCCATCAGACCGAAGAGCTACTAAGTATCCAAGGTGAAATCGACAGAATTTATGCTGATGTGATTGCCGACATCGCAATTGAACAAGCGCACCAAGTCGTGCAAATTCGTCAGTCTGGCTTCAACGATGCAGTGGTGTGGAATCCTGGGGAAAAAAAAGGCGCGCAATTAAGTGATTTAGAAGCCGACGGTTATCAACGTATGGTGTGCGTTGAGGCTGCCTCGATTATGCAGCCGATACGCTTGGCTCCCGGTCAAGTTTGGTCTGGTATGCAGTTGATGAGTGTCGTCGATAGATGATGAGAAAGCGCAGACTTTTC
The DNA here is from genome assembly GCA_043770645.1 of Undibacterium sp. Lineage (GTDB taxonomy): Bacteria > Pseudomonadota > Gammaproteobacteria > Burkholderiales > Burkholderiaceae_D > Undibacterium. Next base: position 2,926 of record JAYVHZ010000510.1, read on the forward strand.
TCTTGATGAGTCACTTTAAATTAAGCACATAATTTGGTATTGAGTATGAGTTCTAATCATTGCCAGAGGTGAGATTTAAATCCATCCCGTATTGTCTCCACTATCCGCTTGCCGTCTCATGATGCATCGCAATGGTGCGACTTGATGACGTTCGAACAGTCGGCCGTGTTAAATTTTTATCAATCAAAAGAAGGGTAAATCAAATTAGTTATTGCAAATGAGAATAATTCGCATTTATAATTGCACCTAAATGATCGCATGCTGCTTGAGAGCATAAACTCGCGTCGGCAAGCGATCTAAACGGCTTTATTATTTTGTGAGAACTCTATGCAACGCACGACTTCAAGATTCGCTTTGGCGACTTTACCTGCCTTATTGGCTTTAATCAGCGCGCCAACTTTGGCGCAAAGTACCACTACCAGCTCGCAACAAGAGACTAAATTACCAGAAGTTCAGGTCGTCGGTGTCGCTGAGCAGAAGTACGTTTCGAAGATCAGTACCACCGCCACCAAAACCGATACCTTATTGCGCGATACGCCACAAGCCATCACGGTCATCACAAAAGAACTAATGAAAGATCAGGCGATGCAAAGCATGGCGGATGCGATTCGTTATGTGCCGGGTGTAGTCACCGCGCAAGGTGAAGGCAATCGTGATACGGCGGTGTTTCGTGGTAATGCATCGACTAGTGATTTCTTTGTTGATGGCATTCGCGATGACGTTCAATACTATCGTGATTTTTACAATATCGAGAGCGTTGAAGCCTTAAAAGGCTCAAACGCGATGATCTTTGGTCGTGGCGGTTCGGGTGGCATCATTAATCGCGTGACCAAGCAGGCACAATGGACGCCTGTACGTGAGGCATCGATCACTTTGGGATCTTGGAATAACCGCCGCGCTACTGCGGATGTTGGTCAAGCGATCAACCAAGATCTCGCCTTTCGTGTGACTGGCATGGTCGAAAATTCCGACAGTTTCCGTGATGGTGTTAATCTCAAGCGCTCTGGTATCAATCCAACATTCGCGATTCGCGCTGGTGAAAACACCAGTGTCCTTATTGGCTATGAACATTTCAACGATGAGCGTGTTGCTGATCGTGGCATTCCTTCTTTTCAAGGTAGACCCTTAGTCGTTGGCAACAGTGTGTTCTTTGGCAATTCAGTCTTGAGTCCGACTACCTCAAAAGTTGATGCCTTGAGCGCGAGCATAGATCATGACTTTGGCAACGGTGTCGCTTTACGCAATCGCACGCGTTACGCCGATTACGATAAGTTCTATCAAAACGTATTCCCAGGCGCGGTCAATAGCACAGCGACTAGCGTTTCTATCAGTGCGTATAACCAAGACACACAGCGTAAAAATGTATTCAATCAAACGGATCTGACATTTGAGATCGAGAGCGCGGGCATCAAACACAAAATTTTGACGGGCCTGGAATTGGGTCAACAAACGACTGACAATGTACGTCAAACAGGATACTTCCCAGCAGTTGGTGCCAATGCAACCAGCATCAATGTAGCGATTACGGAGCCTTTTGCTGACGGCGTGACTTTCCGTCAATCGACAACAGACGTCACTAACCATAGCGTTGCGAAAAATGTGGCGATTTATGCCCAAGATCAAATTGAATTCTCGCCAGAATGGCAGGCAATTGTGGGTTTGCGCTATGACCGCTTTGGTATCGATTTTACCAATCAACGTACAGCGCAAAAAATAGAAAGTACCGACACACCGATCTCCCCACGTGCTGGCTTGATCTACAAACCATTCACCGAGATGTCTCTGTACGCGAGCTATAGTTTGGCGTTCGTACCGCGCGCCGGTGAGCAATTGTCCTCACTGACAGCGACCAACAAAGCATTTGATCCAGAAAAATTTAAAAATATGGAAGTTGGTGCGAAGTGGGATGTCTCGCGTGATTTGACTTTGAGCGCCGCTATATATCAACTAGATCGCAGCAATGTCGCGATTACCGATCCTAGCGATTCCACCAAAACTATCTTGGTCGATGGTCAGCGTAGCCAAGGTCTTGAGTTAGCGATCAGTGGCAAACTTAGTTCAGCCTGGAGCATCATGGGAGGCTATGCTTACCAAGACGCTACCATCACCCGTACCCAGTCTGCCACCGCAAAAGCCGGTGCGACTTTGGCACAAGTGCCAACGCACAGCGCGTCATTGTGGAACCGCTATGATTTGAACAGCCAATGGGGTCTTGCGGCTGGTGTTGTTTATCGCGGCGCGATCTATCCATCGACCGATAATCTTGTTGTGGTGCCAGGCTTCACACGTCTTGATGCAGCGCTTTACTACGCTTGGGACAAGAATGTGCAATTGCAGTTAAATGTTGAAAACCTGACGGATAAAACATACTACGCTGCAGCGCATAACAATAACAACATCACGCCAGGCTCACCTCGTGCTATTCGTTTGGGATTGCACTTCAAATACTAAGTTCAGCAGCGTAGCTCAGCAATTCGATAGAGCAGTTTCGACTTCTCTAACAGTTTCGACTTCTCTTCAACCTCACGCTTCAGATGATGAAGCCTGAGGTTTTTTTTCGAATAAATTATTTATGGGGAACCATTTTTGCTTTTTGCTTATCGAACCCCGTTGGATGAGGGAAAAATTAGTTTCATCCTGATCAACGATACTAACCACGATAAGGAATAATAAGATGCGTTTAATCAGTCTATTGGTGTGCTCATTATTAGTGAGCAGCACCTTGCCGGCTTTGGCAGTCGACGAAAAAGTCGATCTAGCTTTAGTTAATAAAATCCGTGACGAAGGAACCAACCGTTCCAAAATTATGGAAACCCTAAGCGTATTGACCGATGAAATTGGCCCGCGTTTAACCGGGTCCCCAAGTTTGAAAAAAGCGGGTGATTGGTCAAAGGCACAATTAAGTGAGTGGGGTTTGCAAAACGCGCAAGTGGTCAGCTTTGCGCCATTTGGGCGCAGCTGGGTATTGGAAAAAGCAGCCATGCGCATGGTCGCGCCATCCAATCTGGAATTGGTCGCGATCCCAAAAGCGTGGACACCAGGCACCGATGGCGTCAAGCGCGGTAAAGTGGTTTATGCCAAATTAGAAAATGATGAAGATCTGGCCAAATGGAAAGGCAAGCTGAAAGGCACGATATTGTTGCGCGACGCCATGACGCCAACCAAACTACACACCACGCCTGATGCCAAGCGTTACACCGATCAAGAATTGCATGACTTAGAGCACATGGAATTAGGCGCAGCACCAGCACGCCCGCCTATGGATATGGCAGATGTTGCGAAGCGTATGGCGTTTGCCAAGAAAATTAACCCTTACCTGACTGAAGAAGGCGTGGTCGCTACCGTGAATGTGTCACGCGGTGATGACGGTACGATTTTTGTTGCGGGTGGTGGTTCGTACAAAAAAGATGAACCAACTGGTCCATCGGCTTTGGTCATGTCGACCGAACAGTACAACCGCGTATTCCGTTTAATCGAAAAGAAAAAAGAAGTCGAAGTTGAAGTCGAAGTTGCCGTTAACTTCGGTGACGAAGACCCAGCGAACTCCATCAATGTGTTTGCCGATATTCCTGGTACGGACAAAAAAGATGAAATCGTGATGCTCGGTGGCCATTTAGATTCATGGCATGCAGGTACAGGCGCAACGGATAATGCGGCTGGCGTTGCAGTAGCGATGGAAGCCGTGCGTTTGTTAAAAGCGATCAATTTCAAGCCACGTCGTACGATCCGTATCGCCTTATGGGGTGGTGAAGAGCAAGGCTTGTTAGGTTCACGTGATTTCATTAACAAGAATGTGGCGTCTCGTGCCGAATCAACAGATCCAAAAGAAAAAGATCTGCCTAGCTTCATGCGTCGTCCTAACGGACCATTAATGTTAAAACCATTACACGGCAAGATCTCTGCTTACTACAATCTCGATAATGGTGGCGGCAAGATCCGTGGCATTTATGCAGAAAACAATGCCGCAGCGAAAGTGATTTTCGATACATGGTTAGCACCATTCCACGATCTTGGCGCAAAGACAGCAACTTTGCGTAAAACCGGCAGCACTGATCATGTGAGTTTTGATGCAGTTGGTGTTCCAGGCTTCCAATTTATCCAGGAGCCGATGGACTACTTCACACGTACTCATCACAGCAATATGGATTTGTTCGATAAGATTCAAAAAGGCGACATGATGCAAGCAGCGATGGTGATGGCAAATTTCGTTGCGCACACAGCCAACCGTGATGAATTAATTCCACGTAAGCCGATGCCACCAGAACCAGCAAAACCAGCGTCACCGTAATTTCAATCACGCCCAGCAGGGTTTGCAAAGCCAGTATGCGAAACATACTGGCTTTTTTCTTGCTCAATCTACAGAACCCTATATTGTCTCTGAGCGCTCACTACCCACCACTTAGCGCTGAATGAGGTCGCATCATTATTCCGGCGCTAAATTCTTCCACCATCGCATCGATAAACACGCGAGTTCTCGCTGGCATTAAGCGCCGTCCGGGGAACACTGCCCAAGCATTAAATTCTGGTGAATGCCATTCAGGGAGCACGCGGATCAGCTTGCCGTTGTGCAGGTCGCACTGGGCAAAGTGCTCCGAAATCAAAGTAATTCCCAAACCAGCTAAAGCTAAACGGCGCAGCATTTCTGGCGAATTGGCGGTGGCGATGCCGGGCGGCACACCTTGCCAGCTTTGCTCACCGTTTTTTAAGCGCCAAATCGCTGGCTCGCCATTGCGGGCTAACAGACGCAGGGTTTGATGTTCCATCAGGGCTTCGGGTTCTTGTGGCTCGCCGTGTTTTTCTAAGTAGCTTGGGGCGGCGTAGATGGCGGCGGAGAACATCGCTAATTGTCGAGCAGCCAGCGAAGCGTCGTCGGGCAAGCTACCCATGCGTATCGCGAGATCAAAATTCTCTCCTATCAAATCAACCCGACGTGGTGACAAATCTAGCTCTAATGTGATGGCCGGGTATTTTTGTAGAAAGCGAGTGATTAATGCCGTCATGGTTTCATTCGCAAAGTCGGCAGGCATTGAAACTCTTAGCCGCCCACTCGGTTGCACCTGTCTTTGCTGGGTTAAGGCGAGTGTCGCTTCGACTTCCGAAGTGACTTGTTGAGCGTGGGTCAAAACCGCATTTCCGAAATCAGTAACGACAAGTTTTCTAGTTGTTCGCAAGAGTAAGCGCTCGCCTAGCTGAGCTTCTAAGGCGGTCATACGGCGCGATAAGGTCGATTTCGGCATGTTCAGCCGGTCAGCTGCGCGGCTAAAACTTCCTTCAGCGACCACGCGTGAAAACAATAAAAGATCGTTGGGATCGAGCTGCATGATTCTTTCTCGCAAATTCTATTGGTTCAAAAATGGAGCAATCATATCCATTTTACAGTCTTCCGCATTGAATTTGGAACATATAAAGTGACAGCACATTATGTAGTCCAAACCCAAAGGAGCAACACCATGAACATCTTGCAAATCAATTCTAGCGCTCGTATCGCTGGCTCACATTCTAGTAACTTAGCTAATCAAGTGAGCGCACGCTTGCTAGAGCAGCATGGCGACGCGAAGCTGGCATTGCGCGATCTGGCAGTGACACCGCAGCCGACTTTAGATGAAACAGCCTTGCAGGCTTTGTTCACGCCAGCCGATCAACGCACCCCAGAGCAAGCGGCTCGTGTGGCTTTAGATGATGCTTTGATCGCCGAAGTTCAGGCTGCCGATGTGTTGGTGATCGGTGCGCCTATGTATAACTTTGGTATCTCCGCGCAACTGAAAAACTGGATCGATGCGATTTCGCGTGCCCAAGTCACTTTCCGTTACACTGCGAATGGTCCGGAAGGTTTGTTGAAAGGTAAAAAAGTCTATGTGGTGTTGACCCGTGGTGGCTTATACAGAAACACCCCAAACGACACGCAAATGCCTTACCTGAAAACCTTTTTAGCTTTCCTTGGTATGAGTGACGTGGAATTCATTTATGCTGAAGGCTTGGCGATGGGAGCCGAAGGCGAGCAACGCGCAATTAGTGATGCACAGGCACAAATAGAAGCAGTTTTAGCGTAAGACTTGAAGAACATTAAGGAAAAAACATGAAACATGAATTCACTCCAGACACCGTCAACTTATCGCGCGCCGTTGAGCAATTGGTGCTTGGCCAAGCGACTTCCGATGGTGCGGGAGTGAAGTTGACGCGTGTGTTGACCCAGCCATATCAATATCGACTTGATCCATTCTTGATGCTGGACGCGTTTGGTAGCGATAATCCTGACGAATACATCGCGGGTTTTCCCGATCATCCGCACCGTGGTTTTGAAACCATTACCTATATGCTCGAAGGTCGCATGCGTCATCGCGATAGCGCAGGTAACGAGGGTTTGCTTGAAAACGGCGGCGTGCAATGGATGACCGCCGGACGCGGTGTGATTCATTCCGAATTGCCGGAACAAGAAAACGGTCGCATGGAAGGTTTTCAGTTGTGGCTGAATCTGGCAGGCAAAGACAAAATGTCGCCAGCTTGGTATCGCGACTTTAAGGCAGCCGATATTCCAGAATTGACGACTGATGCTGGTGCTGTAGTGCGAGTGATTGCCGGGCAAAGTCATGGCGTACAAGGCGCAATGCAAAGAGCGACCACTGAGCCGATTTATCTCGATGTACATATGCCAGCTGGCGCTGGATTTAGTCAAAACATACCAGCCGATTTCAATGCCTTTATTTATGTTTATCGCGGTGAAGTGAAAGTCGGTGAGCAGCAAGTGCCCCAAAAACGTATGGCGATTTTAAAGAAGTGGCCAACCGCAGACGGTGTGAAAATTCAGGCCGACGCCGAAGCAAAGTTTATTCTGATTGCCGGCAAACCTTTAGGCGAGACTATCGCCCAGTACGGCCCATTCGTGATGAATTCGCAGGAAGAGATTTTTAAAGCGATTGATGATTTTCAGAAGGGGCGACTGGTGGAGGCTGTTTAGGTCTTGGCGATGTGCGTGACTCACTTCGATTGTTTCATATTGGCTCTATTGCCATGGCGATTGTAATCTTTTGCTAATTTTTGATGGGCAATCATCAGCGTGGCTGATGCGATCAGCGGTTACAATACGCCCTTAATAGCAATCGGTAGTCCCCATGTCCCACGGTCTGAATCAACCCCAACGCGACGCAGTCAATTATATGGATGGCCCATGCCTAGTCTTGGCAGGGGCGGGATCGGGCAAAACACGCGTCATTACGCAAAAAATTGCGAATCTGATTGAACTGCATGGTTACGATGCCAAACATATCGCGGCGCTGACTTTTACGAACAAAGCCGCGCATGAAATGCAAGAGCGGATTGCCAAGCTCTTGAAAGAACCGAAAAAAGCTAAGCAAATCACGGTCTCGACTTTCCATTCTTTGGGTGTGAAGATTTTGCGGCAGGAAGCGCGCGCACTGGGTTTGAAAGATCGCTTTTCCATCATGGATAGTGATGATTGTTTTTCACTGGTACAGGATTTAGCGATTACCACCGATAAGCAATTAATCCGTCGCATACAAACCGCGATGTCTTTGTGGAAAAATGGTTTGGTTAGTCCCGAGCAAGCTTTGGCACAGGCGCAAGACGAAGACGAAGCGCAGGCGGCACGCATTTACGCTAGCTATGTCGCGACCTTATCGGCTTATCAGGCTGTCGATTTTGATGACTTGATTCGCCTGCCAGTGGAATTGTTTCGCAACAACGAAGAAGTGCGCGACAAATGGCAGCGCCGTTTGCGTTATCTCTTGGTCGATGAATATCAGGACACCAATACCTGTCAATACGAGTTGGTGAAATTATTGGTGACCGGTGTTGGTAAAAAACCGATGTTTACCGCGGTCGGCGACGATGATCAGGCGATCTATGCGTGGCGCGGTGCGACCATCGAAAATCTGACCACGCTGCAAGTTGATTTCCCCAATCTGCGTATCATCAAACTCGAACAGAATTACCGTTCCTCCACGCGTATTTTGCAAGCCGCCAATTCGGTCATTGGCAATAATCCTAAACTATTTGAAAAGGCCTTGTGGTCAGAACACGGCTTAGGGGATCCCGTCAAAGTCATGGGCATGCACGATGATGAACAAGAAGCGGCGCAGATCGCGATTATGATCTCTGCGCATCGATTTGAACGCCGTGCCGCTTGGGCAGATTATGCGATTTTGTATCGCGGCAATCATCAGGCGCGCGTGATCGAACAAGCCCTGCGCAAAGAACGCATTCCTTATACGATCTCCGGCGGACAAAGTTTTTTTGATAAAGCCGAGATCAAAGACATCATCGCTTACTTGCGTTTGATCGCGAATGAAGAAGACGATCCAGCATTTATTCGCGCGATAACCACACCCCGCCGCGGCGTAGGACAGGCGACTTTAGAAGCGCTCGGCTCCTTTGCTGGCCAATGGCAATGTTCTTTGTTCGAAGCGGTATTTAAAGGCGGTATCGAAGCGATTTTGACCGAACGTCAATTGCGACCTTTGCGCGATTTTGGTAACTTCATCAACACCGTCGAAGCGCACGCGCATCGAGAAGGTCATGCCGAACAATTGCTCGATGATTTATTGAAAGAGATTAATTACGAATTCTATTTGTATGACAATTTCGACGACAGAGCCGCGCAATCGAAATGGCAAAACGTGCTCGACTTTACCCAGTGGCTAAAGCAAAAAGGCAACGGCGGTAAAGATGGTACCGACGACCATCGAAGTCTGTTAGATTTGACGCAGATGGTCGCCTTGATGAGCATGATGGAAGGCAAGGACGAAGACCCCGATGCGGTGCGTATGTCAACATTGCATGCGTCGAAAGGTCTCGAATACCCGCACGTGTTTTTAGTTGGCGTTGAAGAAGGCATCTTGCCGCACAAAGGTGACCCCGACGCCCCAGTCGAAACCATCGCTGCCCGCATCGAAGAAGAACGCCGACTAATGTACGTCGGCATCACCCGCGCCCAACGCAGCCTGCACATCACCTGGTGCAAAAAGCGCAAACGCGCTGGCGAATCAGTACACTGCGATCCCTCGCGCTTTATCAAAGAGATGAAATTAGACGAAGGTGATGCGGTGCCAACCGACGATGAAATCATCACGCCGCAAAATCGCTTAGCGAATTTGAAGGCCCTGTTGAGTCGGCCCAAGGAATAGCGCAAAAAACCAGCGTAGGCGCAGTATTTGTTGTCGCTGACTGTCAGCTCAATGGCCACAAGAACATAAAAATACAAGTACCCATGGTGAAATTGAATGCCATGTGCGCGACGATTGCAGGATAAAGAGATGTACTTCGTTTCCGAATCCAAGCAAAGAGTAATGCTGTGATTGTCATCAATAGGAACCAAATCGGTGCTGATGTTGGCAGAAAGCTCAAGCCCGCAGCACTGAGCACAATGCCGTGATGGCATAGGTGCACAAGACCAAAACCCACACATTCTAGCCAAGTGCTGGTACGAACCGAAAAGCGCTCTTGTAAAGCACGTTGCAGCACGCCTCGGAAAAAGATTTCTTCCCCGATTGGACTAAAGATCATCGAAACAAGGGTGAACATGAAGTACAGCTGCAGCACTGACATTTTGGGTGGAGCGGTTTGAGCAAAGTTGGCAGCGATTGAAACGAACCAGTTGTCCGTGCTAGAACCAAACAACACCAGACCAAGTAAGAAACAAAAGAAAGCGGCTGCAGCACCATACAAAAAAGCATGTAGATAGATAATGCGACTGCTTGAACGTTGAAGACCAATCTCGCGCCGTCCTT
>JAYVHZ010000511.1:0-4991 GCA_043770645.1 Undibacterium sp.
GTCTGCCCTTCGCCCAAAGTATAAATTTCTACCAACTCGTCGGGCAACATGGTGATTTTATCGCCGGGCATGTACACAGTGGACATGCGGCTGCGAGCAATCATGTCTAAAGCATCGTTGCGTTGTATGCCCAAGGTTGGTGCTGCAATATGTATTCCAACTTTGACAGTATTTGCATCGATAGGGGTAATTGAAAACGCATCGTCAATTTCTGTCGTGGTGACATCGTCAATCGAAAATGCGCGCACATCTGCTACCGGCAAATCCTCAGGCAAACTTGGCAAAGGTGTTTGTGGAAATCCTGCGCCTTTCGGAAAATGCTCGAGCAAAAACTTAGATAGATGAAAGTCTTTCGCGTCTTTTAATCCACCACTAGCCAACATCAAACGCGCAGGATTCATCTGCAATGCCGAGCATGCTTCGACCAAAGCCTTGTACTCAATACTATTTTTGTCGGGTTTAAACAATAACTGCAAACCCAAGCTTTTAAATTGTTCAGGCAAACGTAATTGTTTTAATTCTTCGACATACACCGCTTGAATAATCGCTTGTTGTTTTTTCTTTTCTATACCTGCCAATGCGGCCTTAAGCGCTGATTCTGGCGCGGCTTTATAGCGACCGCGACCTTTTTTGTAGAAATAAAATGGGGCGCCATGCAAAGCAAAAATCAAACTAGCCGCTTCCACTGGCTGCGGAGCATGACCGAAATATTCCGCCCCTAATTCAGCAAAACCAAACTCTTCCTGACCCGCGACTTCCCACAAAAATTCCAGATCAGTATCGGCTGCTTGTTGTTTGGCTTGTTCAAGTAAGCTGGCAGGATCAGGAGAACTAAATTGGAGTAAAACATCCTTAGCCTTCACCTTGGTTCGTTTACCACTAGCCAACTCGACTTGATATGCCTCACCTGCTTGCGACAACACACTGCCCGCTTTGAAATCACCAGATTCTTCAAAAAATAAATTCATTCTGTCTGTCTTTTTAAAAATACGATTGTTCTTTTATTGATAATTCACGCGTCATTAAACTGACTGTCGTCGTAGATGCGCGATTGATGGCAGAAACACTTCCGTCACCAATAATTTCGCACCACGCCTGATAAATACAGAGCGCCGCGCTAATAAACTTCCCGACTGTGAAGGCAATAAATGTAAGCGCCCAATTCTCTTCACCAATGGATGTGAAGCACCTAAACGCGCATAATGTAACTCACCGCGCTGCACCAAGGGATCATTAAATAATGTCGTGCCTAATGATCGATTCCCTAAACTGGCAAATGAGGGCCAATCATGTGCATTCGCGAACAAAGGCAATATAGTATGCGCATACACCACGGCCTCATCATCACAACGCAACAATACCTCACGTTCGACAACTTGCTGACGTTTTACCAAACCAATTTCAGCGTATTCATCTTGCAAACACATTGCTCGCCCTTGGTACAAACGTTGTACACGAAACTGACTGCTGTGCTCAATCAAACGCGCAGTGAGCGAAGCTCGATTCGTTAACCAATCGACCATTTCGGGCGACGCCTGTACTGCATTAATATGACGCTGCCAACGGGCAAACGCTGGTCTCGTCACGGTTGAGTTATTCCGCATCACAAAACGCCATCACTGTCTCAATATACTCGGCGAATTCACTGACACCGTGATCACTTCCTTGAATCACCAATTGTTTTGCCATTGGATAATGCGCGACCATTTCACGCCAATCTAAGACTTCATCACCTGTCGCTGCGATCAAAAAATAGCGGTCGGGCTGCGTAATTTTTTCGATCGCAAATTGCTTCAATTCATCGATATAGGCATGTTTAAATTCAAACGGTTCATCGCTGTGAAAAGCTGTGCTGACGCCCACATATTTTTCCAAGTCACGCGGTGGCTTGACTGCAGGGTTCACCAACAAGGCTTTGCAATGATTTTGCTCCGCCAGATACGTCGCGTAGTAGCCACCTAGGGAAGATCCAATTAAGACCAGGCGATCCCCGCGAAATTGATCAATCAAATGCTGCGCTAAGAAGATCGCTTCAGCGGGAGATGCTGGTAATTGCGGACAAATAAATTCTTCCGCACGCCCAATCGCCGCAAAATGCTGTGCTAGCAAACGTGCTTTAAACGAGCTGGGTGAGGAACGAAATCCGTGCAAATACAAAATCATCGTCATGTCTATCGCGCTATCGGCTTATGCAGGGGTCTGTGTCTGAAATTTCTGTGTTAGTGCATCAAGCAATAACTGATGCACGCCACCAAAACCGCCATTACTCATGACCAAAATCGAATCACCAGCTTGTGCTTGATTCACGATCTCTCTGACTAACGTGTCCAATTGATGATGCGCCTGGACTTTTTCACCCAGTGAAGCAAAGGTATCACGCAAATCCCAATGTATCGCGTCTTTACCATTCTGCGCACCATAGACATACACCAAATCTGCCGCATCCAAACTAGCAGGTAAAGCTTGTTTGATCGCGCCCATTTTCATGGTATTTGAACGCGGTTCCAACACGGCCAAGATGCGCGCAGTGCCAACTTTTCGGCGCAATCCTTGAACCGTCGTCGCAATCGCCGTCGGATGATGCGCAAAATCGTCGATCACTTGTATACCAGCCACTTCGCCACGCACTTCCATGCGGCGTTTGACATTAATAAATTCAGACAAAGCGGCAATCGCAGTGGCCGGTGCGACACCAACATGGCGCGCTGCGGCAATAGCTGCCAAAGCATTCAGACGATTATGTGCGCCGTTCAAATTCCAACGCACTGCACCTTGTAACTCGGCTTTGAAATAAACCTCGAAATCTTCAGATTCACTTAATTTCAGTGACCAATCAAGCTTCGCATCTGAAGCAGCATCAGTAAAAAATTCTTTTTCGCTCCAGCAACCGCGTTGAATTACGCGCTCTAGAGTCTGCTCTTTTGCATTGACGATCAGACGACCAATGCCTGGCACGGTACGCACTAAATGATGAAACTGGGTTTCAATTGCGGTAACGTCCGGGAAAATATCTGCGTGATCAAATTCCAAATTATTTAAAATCGCCGTTTTTGCGTGATAGTGAACGAACTTGCTGCGCTTATCGAAAAACGCGGTGTCGTATTCATCGGCTTCAATCACGAAAAAATCAGATGTCTTGCCAACACCTTCAATAGTCTCGCCGGATAAACGTGCAGAGATGCCAAAATTCAAAGGCACGCCGCCAATCAAAAATCCAGGAGCATAACCTGCAAATTCCAAGATCCATGCCAGCATCGACGAGGTCGTCGTTTTACCATGTGTACCGGCCACCGCCAACACCCATTTGTCGCGCAAGAGTTGTTCGCCTATCCATTGTGGTCCTGAGACATATGGCAGCCCACGATTTAGGATGGCTTCCATCAAGGGATTGCCACGCGACACCACATTGCCGATCACAAACAAATCCGGTTGCAGATCGAGCTGGGATGGATCAAAGCCCTCTATTAGCTGTATGCCTTGAGATTCTAATTGCGTGCTCATAGGCGGATACACATTCGCATCACATCCGGTTACTTGATGTCCGGCTTGTTTTGCCAAAACTGCTAGTCCACCCATAAAGGTGCCGCAAATTCCTAAAATATGAATATGCATAAAATAATGCCAACTTTCCAAGATGCATGATCATGAACGCGGCAAGTCTTTTCCTGCACATCCGATTCAATTTGACCAATTTTTTTAATTGCCGCAATTCTACCTGAGCTACCTGAAAGACAGGACTAAACCGAATGCGATATGATGCGCAAATGACGAATTTTATTTTTAATGATGGCGACTCGGTTGCCCAGATACGTGATGAAATTGCATCACTAGCCGCGAAATTGATCGCTGAAGAAGGTGCGGAATACGGCACAGCCAAGCGTCGCGCGGTGAAACAATTACTTGGCAACCAAAAATTAAACGGCAATATCCTGCCGGATAACACACAAATCGAACAAGCAGTACGCGAATATCAAGCTTTGTTTTTTGCAGATACCCAACCCGCTCGCCTCTTGCACTTACGTCAGTTAGCGGCCGTTCTCATGCAAGAGTTAGCGCAATTTAATCCTTATGTAATCGGCGCGGTGTTTAATGGTACAGCGGGTGAACATTCAGATATCCACCTTCATCTCTATACAGACAATAGCAAGGATGTTGCAATTTTTTTATTAAATCTCGGAATCGATTACGAAGTTTCAGAACACCAAGGCAAACGTGGCGACGCATCGGAAACGCTGAGCTTCATTTACAGAAATGAAGGCGTTCATTTATTGGTGCATGATTTGGACGATCTACGCCACACCGATAAAAATGGGCGCGGTAATCTGAGCAGCTTACAGACATTAATTGAAACTACTGAAGGTCCTGAATAATATGATGAATAACATGATAAACAAGCGATTCACGCTTACTGCCATCCTCATTGGCTTAGTTTTTGCTGGACTCGGTGCGACACTGGGCGCCAAAAAGTTCGAACCGACCCCAGCCAAGGACAGTGCCGCGCAACAATTATTTGGACTCACACTCAATGACGCCAGCGCGAAACCACAAGCCCTCAAACAATGGCAAGGAAAATTTCTGGTTGTGAATTTCTGGGCAACTTGGTGCAAGCCTTGCGTGGATGAAATGCCAGAATTGGTAGAATTACAAAAAGAGTTGGCATCTAAGAATGTGCAACTACTTGGTTTGGGCATCGATACGCCAAGCAATATCGCTGATTTTACAAAAAAATACCAAATTAGCTACCCCGTTTTTGCCGCTGGAATGGATGGCACGAGCCTCTCACAAGCAATGGGAAACAAAACAGGTGGTCTGCCTTTTACCGTATTGATCTCGCCCGATGGAAAAGTCTTAAAAGCGTATATCGGGCGTTTAAAAATGCCTGAATTAAAGGCCGACATCCAACGACTCAATACAAAAAAATAAAAAGATACTGGATTTTTGCTTGCCAATAACGAGTAATTGACGGCAAAATGCCTGCAACTTCGGCAAAA
>JAYVHZ010000512.1:0-9806 GCA_043770645.1 Undibacterium sp.
ATCTGCCCTACGATGCTAAGCTTTTCTCTGCGTACCTCTGAGTTGAGGGGTTTTAATTTCAACCTAGATTTATTTTAGAAAATTAAAAATTTTGAAAACGAAAACGCCAGTCCCCGTTTTGTATTTTGTTCCTCAGCCCTTAGATAATTTGCGGCTTGCTCATTTGTGCGGCCCATTGGATGAAAATCTGCGCCAAATTTCTGCAGCTTTGGATTTGAGTATTTTTCGTCGAGGCGAAAAATTTATCGTCAGCGGAAATAATGCGGAAAAAGGTTTGGAACTACTCGAAAAATTTTACGCGCAAGCAAAAAAAATTATCACAATCGATGAAGTGCAACTGGCCTTAGTTGAACAACGTGCCGCGACCAGTTTGAAAAAGACTGCAGAGACCGCCTTTGAACCGGAAATCGATCCCAAAGAAACCTCGACTGTAAAACGTCGCAACTCCAAAGCGGCGACGACCAGTACCGCAAAAGCCAAAATCAAAGAAGTCGCTCCCGTCGAAGTCGAAGAGGCGATAGAAAGTCCGATTCTCAAAACCCGTCGTAGCGATTTACGTGGGCGCACACCACATCAAAATACCTACATCAAATCAATACTCGAACATGATATTAGTTTCGGTATAGGACCAGCGGGTACTGGTAAAACTTATCTGGCAGTCGCTTGTGCAGTTGATGCGTTGGAACGTGATGCGGTAAAGCGTATTGTACTGACGCGTCCAGCAGTCGAGGCAGGTGAGCGCCTGGGCTTCTTGCCCGGTGATTTGGCGCAAAAGGTCGACCCTTATTTACGCCCTTTGTACGATGCTTTATACGATTTGCTAGGCTTTGATCGCACCCAGAAAATGTTTGAAAAACAGGTCATTGAGATCGCCCCTTTAGCTTACATGCGTGGCCGCACCTTAAATCATTCTTTCATTATTTTGGATGAGGCGCAAAACACCACGCCAGAACAAATGAAAATGTTCTTAACCCGCATCGGTTTTGGTAGCAAAGCCGTGATCACCGGTGACGTCACTCAGATCGATTTACAGCGCCATCAAAAAAGTGGCTTAGTAGACGCCTGTCAAGTTCTACGCAATGTGCGCGGCATCGCTTTCAATCAATTTACTAGTATTGACGTGGTGCGCCATCCTCTAGTTGGCCGTATTGTCGATGCTTACGAAGAAGCGACCCAACATCAAGATCAGCAAGATGCTGAAATTGTCAATCTGAAGCACGCCACTGCAATGAACAAACCTCGACGTAGATAATGTAGATAATCATGGCAACCAGTTCGAAACCTAAATTAACACTATCCGTGCAATACGCGGACGAGCGCTTGAAAGATGTATTAACCCGTCCTTTATTGCGCAAAACCGTACAAGCTGCTTTGTTCTTCCCGGCAGAATTGACGCTGCGCATCGTCGACGCTGAAGAAGGACAAGAACTCAATCGTGATTATCGCGGCAAAGATTATGCGACCAATGTGTTGACCTTTGCCTACACCGAAGATAGTGACGCGGAAGTCACGCAAGCCGATATTATTTTGTGTACCGATGTTCTCGAAAAAGAAGCCAAAGAACAAAAGAAAACCGTGCTCGAACATGCTCAACATTTAGTTGTACACGGTGTCTTACACGCACAAGGTTACGATCACGAAAGCGATGAAGAAGCGGAAGAAATGGAAGCTTTGGAAATCGAGATTCTGGCTGGTTTGGGTTTAGCCAATCCTTACGCAGAATCGTGATTTTCCGTTTCGAAATTGGAACTCGCTTAATCAATTAATCTTGGCGTTGCCGCAGTAATGCAAAGCCCATATATCCAAACCAGATGATTTGGCTAATGCCAAAAATTTCTGTGAGCCCATCTGCGGGGTAGCATGTTGCGATGCCTGCGACGCCGACAACAATGCCAAGATAATGCAATGTTTCCGGTAGCAACTTAGCTTTAATTCCTGCGCAGCTAATCAGCAGAACCCACAGCCCCCCAACAATTTCATTACCGCCGCCCAAGGCGCCCGTTATCGTCGTCACACTAAGCCAGAGCGCACGCGTTTGCTCTGGCTCTGTGAGACTCAATTTGAGAACGGCATTCAAACCGATATTCGCCAGCATCCCACTAGCGATGACGAGCCCGACCCACACGACGCCGAAGATGGACGCAAGTTGCGTGAGTGTTGCAGCAGTATTTTTTAATCGCTCATGTAGTGCTAGAACCAAGACTGCTAGCAGTATCCCAAAGATGACATAGGCAAGTAAATTGCTAAAGAACAGTAAGCTTTGCTTCTCCGCTAAAAATGCCAATTTTTGTGCTGCATCAAGACCGCTAGGCATCGCTAACACGGTGCCGTAAAGTGCAAATGTGATGATGTAAATAAAGGCTTCAGATAGTGCTGCTATACCAGCCGTTTTCTGTAAATTGCTTAACATTTCCACTCCTGTTTGAAGTTGTGAATCAATCGTTTAGAAATAAGTCGGGTATTCATGTGTCGTCATAAATGACTGATTTGCCGAGTTATCCTTGCACAAAATTTCAGTCGCTTTGTATTGAATGCCGGTTTGATCAATCAAAGAGAACTATTTCCCCGAAAACAAATGGGCATAGAGTCTGCTAACTTTGAGTTGGTCGTTGTGTTGTCGTAAATGGATGATCAAGGTGCCCGATTCTTGGCGGGTGGCGCGCTCGATTGCGTTGACTCGCACTAAAGTGGATCGATGGATTTGCCAGAATTGTTCAGGATCGAGTTGCGGCTTAAGTTCTTTTAGCGTAGCGCGTATATAGTGTTCGCGATCAGGTGTGACAACTTTGAGGTACTTGTCGACAGCTTCAATGTACAGTACCTCGTCGATCGCTACAAAATACACGGTGTTGCCACTGCTCGCTTGTAGATTTCGAAGGTAGTTGTGATTTGCCGTTGGCGTCGTCTTAAATAGACCAGCGAGTTGCTCAAGTGTGGTGGTGATCGGTACGGAGGTCTTCTGTGCCAATGCTTGTTGTAGACGCTGGCAAGTTTGCATTAAACGTTCACTCTTCAGTGGCTTAATCAGATAGTCCAAGGCCGCTTTTTCAAAAGCTTGTACCGCATATTGATCGTAGGCGGTGACAAAAACGATTAAGGGAAACGCTTTACTTTCAAGTGGCCAATCCTCTACGAGCGCTTCGACGACTTCTAGTCCATTGAGTAGCGGCATGCTAATGTCGAGAAACAAAATATCTACCTTTTCCTGCAGACCAACTTCCAGAGCGGCGATGCCATTTCTCAGATTGGCGACGATCGTTAATTGCGGCCAAAGCTTTTGTAATTCACGCTCTAAGTGTTCCGCGAGTAAGGGTTCGTCTTCGGCAATAAGGGCTGTTATGTTCATGATTTTGAAGGCGCTTGGGTAATAGGGAGTTGGATATGGACGCAGTAGCCACCGTTGGTAGGAGAGATGATGTCAAGCGAAGCTTTGTCGCCATACATATGCTGCAGACGTTCTCGTACATGCTGCAAGCCGTAGCCATCGTTGCCATGGTCTTGTGTGATGCTAGGGCTAGTACCGCAGCCATTGTCTTCCACATATAGGTGTAGATGTTCATGTAGACGTTCCGCTCGAATGCTGATCGTGCCGCCGTGTTCAGTTGGTTCAAGTCCGTGTTTGATAGCATTCTCGACCAAGGGTTGGAGAATCATTGCTGGTACTGGAAAGTGGGCAAGCTCTGGTGGCAGCTTGACTTTGACTTGTAGGCGTTCACACATGCGAATTTTCATTAAGGCGAGATAGTCTTGAATACGCCGAAATTCTTCTTCTAGGCTGTGATTCTGTGTGCGCGATCCGTTTAGACTGGAACGTAGAAAGTCGTTGAGGTGGTCTAGCATGTCTTGCGCCGCGCGTGTATCTATTTCTATCAACACACGTAGGTTGGCGAGCGTGTTGAAAAGCATATGCGGTTCTAATTGAGATTGAAGCAAGCGCAAGTGACTCTCGGTGGCACTGTGTTGAATAGCAGCGTTGCGTGCCTCCATGCTGGCAATATAATTACGGCTATACAGGTAGACCGTGCTCATCAGTGCAGCGATCAAGCAAACGCCTAAGATGATAATTAATCCGTATCCATGAATCTGTAATTTTCGAGGATCGCCGGTGAGCAGGAGAGCGATGTTGCCGCCGATTAGATATCCGCCTACGCAAGAAATAGGAATCCAGACAAACATAAAGGGCCAGCCTGGCCATGCGAAGTCTTGCTGTAGCGCGAGCTTGGTGTGTTTGCGGAGAAAATAGCTGCCACCATGTCTTCCAAGTTCGATCAGTGTTTGCATGCAAAGGCCAACACATAGTGCATGTACTGCCATCATCCAAATTTTTTCCTTGAACAGGTAGCTCAGAAAAATGGAGGCGATGAAAATCATGGGGGCACTAATTCGTAGTTCGCGCCAGAGGAAAGTCAAAACAGTTTTAGTCATAATACAAAGTCGTTTATTTAGTCAGTTTCTTCATCGTAAATGGCTCTTCGCCTGCTGTCAGTCCTATGTGACGAATTCAACTAGGGTGGCGTGAATGGTCGTCTGAATAGCTTGAAAATGCAATTTACCTTGTCGGCTGTTAGGCTCACCAATCGAACCAGATCGAGCCATTGTTAAGAAACATCGGGTCTTAATCGACTTCAGTCTCAGATGTTGTAGAGAGCGCGCCATCGAATGCCAAAATATCTCCCGGCTGACATTGCAGTACGTGACAAATTTTTTCTAAGGTGTCAAAGCGTATCGCCTTTGCTCTGCCTGACTTTAATACGGATAAATTTTGCGGCGTGATATCGACCAATTCCGCTAAGGTATTGAGACGCATCTTGCGCTGCGCCAACACCACATCTAAGTTCACAATGATAGGCATGCAGTTTCCTTAAATGGTGAGTTCGGCTTCTTCGTTGAGATCGGTGCCAATTTCTAAGGCCCAGAGGATCAAGCTTAGGACTCCAATTTCGATCAAAAGGACTATCGAGTTCCAAATCCAGTTAAGACTACGATTGAGGCTACCATCTGCGAACTGAAAGCAGTAAATGAGTATGCCTAGAGTAAACACTATCCAAGCAATGATCATATAGAGATTAATTTTGTAGGCTGCTCTAGCATGGTAAAGTGCGCGAGCATTGAATATGTCGCCATCATAAAAACATTCAATTAGTTTTTGGAGATGTAGAAACATATAAAACATAGGTATACAGAGTGCTGCGAGGCTTAATGCAATGAAAACTTTACTGCCAAGAGTTAATCCTTCTGTTTTTAAGTTACCAAAATTGGCAGGATCATCCATGAGTTTTAGAATAGATTGATGAATGTCGACGTTGCCACCTTGAACAAACAGAACACCGATAACTGCCATCAGGCCACCAACGCAAAATAGTATCAAGAGCGGCCTCGAAGCCCAAAGAAAATACCCACTAACTTTGCGAAATGCAGCAATACGTTTGTTGCGTTCTAAGTTCATACTTCGCTCCTGAATTGGTTTGTCGATGGACGTATTGTATGAAGTAAAAATATGAAAAGCAATTAAAATTTATCGTTTATCGATAATTTTTTATTGTTTTATAATTTTATGTGTTTGATGCATATGAGCTGTTTATAATCTCATGATGGTTTTTTGTGGCCGCTAACCGTCAGTTGAAAATCCTTGAAAAGAGAGATAGAAATGAAAAATACCTTACGTGCATTGTTACTAATCTTGGCATGCCAAATGAGTGCGGTAGCTTGGTCGCAAACCATCGTGATTGTCCGTCACGCCGAGAAAGTTGACGAAAGTCGAGATCCACTTTTAAGTCTGAAAGGCAAGCAGCGTGCCATCAATTTGGCGCTGCATCTGCGTGATGCGGATATCAAGCGTGTTTATGCCACCGAATTTCAACGCACACAGATGACGGCGGCACCTTTAGCTGATGTGCGCCAATTGTCGGTCACGCAGTATGCTGCGAAAGAATCTGCGAGTTTTGGAAAAACGCTGTTGGCAGCAGATGTGAATACTTTGGTGGTCGGACACTCAAATACTTTGATTGAGATTTTGAAAGGTATGGGAATCACCGATGTGAAACCAGTTGCGGATGATGAATATGATCGTTTGGTCATTGTGACACTGAATAAAAATGCCAGTCCTTCGTACACTTTGCTGCGCTATTAAATTCGAAACGGTAATCGTCGAATAGCGCTCAACGCCGAGGCGACGGGAAGCCTATGCGCAGTGAAGGTTTCAGTTTTAGCTTCATCAATCACTGAAAATTCCTGTGGAACCGAAGAGCAGGAAAAGTAGTGCAACATGTAAGCCAAAACAAAACCAAGCAAACCATTTGAAAAATCCTTTTTGCGTCTTGTGTCGGAAAAAAGACTGTGCAACTAAGGCACCAATAGCACCACCAGCGAATGTGTAGCCATGCAATGTTTTCTCTGCGATGCGGGTTTTTTTTGCACGTGCCGCTGCCTTGTCCCAGCCATATAGCCAGAAGCTGATCAGATTCAGAGTGAGGTAGTAGGCGATGAAGAAACTCTCAAGCGGATACTCTTGGAAGAATTGATGCATGTTATTGAGGATTGCGTACAGAAGTTGGCAGTATAAAGAATTTGACTGTTTTAGGTGAAGTAGGCGTGCTAAGTGTTTGAATTGTATTTATTTTTATGGATAAGTTCCTTTTCGTATAGCCTGCTTCTTGAACTTGAGACGTGGTTTTCCTGAGAAAATGTGGTCAAAATTTGGGAAAAGCGCGCAGATGTTGTATCCTGTAGGATTGAAACAACGGCGTTAAGCCCATTATGCAAGAGCACTCTAGTAAGGTCAGACCATCTGACCTTAAACCACACAGGTCATTGTTTGAACGATTGACCGCCTTAATTTCTCCTGAACCCGAAAACCGCGAAGAGCTGTTAGAAGTCCTGCACGACGCGCAAGAACGTAATTTGATCGATGCCGATGCCTTGGCGATGATCGAAGGGGTTTTCCAAGTTTCCGATTTATCTGCCCGTGACATCATGGTCCCGCGTTCGCAAATGGATGTGGTGGATGTGTCCAAGCCGATTGCAGAGTGGATGCCAGAAGTGCTCGAAACAGCACACTCGCGTTTTCCAGCAGTTGATGGTGACCGTGACAAAGTCGTTGGTATTTTGTTGGCGAAAGATCTGCTGCGCTACTACGCGGAAGAGAGTTTCGACGTACACAAGATGCTACGCCCGGTTGTCTACATTCCCGAATCAAAACGTCTGAATATTTTGCTACGTGATTTCCGTGCAAATCGTAATCACATGGCGATGGTGGTCGATGAATATGGTGCGGTGGCGGGATTGATTACGATTGAAGACGTGTTAGAGCAAATCGTCGGCGACATCGAAGACGAATATGACTTTGATGAAGAGGAAGATAACATCATCGTCTTGGAAAATCAGGGTAATGGCAAACGCTGGCGTGTAAAAGGCTTAACGGAAATTGAGCAATTCAATGAAGTTATTGGTACTGAATTTACCGACGCAGATGCCGACACCGTTGGTGGCTTCATCACGAATCATTTGCAACGTGTACCGCACAAAGGTGATGAATTCAGTATCGGCCAATTGTATTTTGAAGTCTTGCGAGCTGACGCGCGCCAAGTGCAAATTGTCTTGGTTGAAAAGCGCAGTGCTAGTTATAGCGCGGAAGACTAAGCTGGCATGATCGTTGTAAATTCTTGGTTGCAAAATCTCTCGGTGCCACGGGCTAGTCTCGTGGCATTGCTTTTAGGGGCGCTGAATGTTTTGTCATTCGCCCCTTTTTTCATTTGGCCGATACAAGTCATCACTGCAGCTGTGATGATGTCGATCTTGATATCGCATCCAGCTTGGAACAAAAAACAAGTCGCCTTGCTGGGCTGGAGCTATGGTTTCGGCACCTTTGTCTTGGGTGTGTGCTGGTTGGTTGTGGCGATGTCTCGCTATGGTGGTATGCCTTTCGTTTTGAGTGTCATTGCGCTGGCACTATTGGCAGCGTTTATGGCGCTTTTCCCAGCATTTTGTTTTGTCGCTTTTCAATTTGTACGTAACAAATGGAAGACTAGCGATGTGCTTAGCGCATTGATCTTGTTTCCGGTTGCTTGGGCCGCAAGCGAATTCTTACGTGGACATTTATTTACGGGCTTTCCATGGGTGTCGATTGGCTATGCGTACAATGTGAGTCCGCTGGCAGGCTATGCACCAGTGTTTGGTGTCTATGGTCTAGGTGGTGTGGCGATGTTGGCGTCTGCTTGCATCGCTATGATTGTCCTGCATAAATCTTTGCGTCTAGTTGCTAGTATTGGTTTCTTGGTGGTGTTAAGCGGTGGAATTGCATTGCGCCAAATTGCGTGGACTGAGGCGAATGGTAAGCCGATTAGTGTCCGTTTGGCGCAAGGAAATATCGATCAAGGCATCAAGTTTACTTCCAGTTTTCTGGACGAAACTTTACGTATGTATGCGGATTTAATCACAGAGAAGTCTGCAGATTTGATTGCGATTCCCGAGACGGCTTTACCTATTTTTGTGACCGAATTGCCGCTCAATTATCTGCCGCGACTACAAGATTTTGCCAGACAAACGGATAGTCGTTTGATGCTAGGTGTGGTGAGTGATGATGGCAATTATCGATACTCGAACAGTGTGATTGGTTTGGGAGGTGATCCCTATCGATATGACAAGCATCATTTGGTGCCATTTGGTGAATACGTCCCGTTCGGTTTTCGCTGGTTCGTCGATATGATGCGTATTCCGCTGGGAGAGTATCAGAACCCGGGCGTAGTACAAGCCGCGATGGCGGTCAAAGATCAATGGGTCATGCCGAATATTTGTTATGAAGATTTGTTCGGCGAAGAGATCGCCCAACAATTACGCGCGCAAGCTGACACGAAACAAGGTGCAGCAAATATTTTATTGAACGTGTCGAATCTTGCTTGGTATGGTGATTCGATTGCGATCCCTCAGCATCTGCAAATTTCACAAATGCGTAGTCTGGAAACTGGCCGCCCTATGTTGCGATCTACGAATACCGGTGCAACAGCGATCATCGATGCGCGTGGTCAGGTTGTGGCGCGCTTGGATACACTGACGCGCGGTACCTTGGCAGGACAAGTGCAAGGGATGCGTGGATTGACGCCATATATTCGCTTTGGGAACTGGCTGTGGGCTGCGTTTGCCGTAGTGGCGATGCTTGGCGCTTACTTGGTGAGTCAGCGCCAAACTTCTAAGAATGAAATTTAGTATTTTTTCGAAGAAGCGTTAGTCGCTTCGATATCTGCCAGACACTCAAGACCACGTGCGGTAATAATATTTTTACCGCTGCTGGCATCGACTTCAATATGCGCTTTTTTACCCAAGAAAGTCGCTACTGGTCCACTCAAGATCACATCTGGATTTGCTGCAATGGCACGCAATCCATCGATACATTGTTTGATAAATAGAACTTGCTTGCCCGTGTCGGTCAATTCGAAACTACCGTCACGCTTGTGCGAAATTAATTTGATTCCGACTAAACGCTTGGAATTGCGTGAAATGCAGGCGCTTGGACGTGCGCCTCTAGGTAATTTAGTAATTTGTTCAAGTGCATCATATTCGTCGATGCTGAGATTTTGATTCATTGTTATTTTCTTATGAAGAGATGAGTTACAACCGACAGTTTAACACTCTTAACACGGGTCTCAAATTGCTAACCTAGTTCTTTTGGCGTATCTCTAGTCAGATCAGCCTAGTCCTGTGCCTACTTCAGGCGAATTTATCATTTTGTGAAACTCCCCTAAGCTGACAGTACTGATAAAAGTTAAGGGAGTAAATAATGACTACGCAGGTAAATAGTTCTGGTAAAGCGA
>JAYVHZ010000513.1:0-2975 GCA_043770645.1 Undibacterium sp.
CTGCAGGTTTCGGTGCGCCAAGGCTGATGTTAACATCGAGACTTTGCCCAGGATTTAACTGCTTAGGATTGTCTCCTGTGAATTTCAGCTCAACTAAAAAACGTCCTTCTTTGATTTGCGGATAAATGGACATGACTGCGATGTCGTAATTTTGGTCTATCATGCGCGCCTTACCTTGCTGTCCCAATATGACACGATTGAGATAATATTCATCGACTTGGGCTTGCAGTTTGAAACTGGTCGGATCATCCACTCGACCGAAGCGCTTGCCAGTTACCACAGACTCGCCGACCTGTAAATGAAAATCGGTGAGTTTACCCGCAATTGGGGCACGTACTGCCAAACCATCCACGGCTTGCGTTACTAACTTTAGGCCTGATTGCAGACCATTGATACCGGCTTCCATTTGCGCCAATGCCGTTTGCCTCACGATGGCATTTTGCGTTTGATGTTTTTCTTCTTCCTTGTAGACAAAGCTTGCACGTTCATATTGATCCTTGGACTCCTCCAATGCGACCTGTGAGATAAATCCTTCTTGCGCTAAGCGCCGATTGCGCTCATGTTTTTTCTTAGCTTGTTCCATATCGAAGGCGAGTTGTGCCAACCGCCTTTTTGCCTCTGAACTCGCAGATTGAAACAAAACCTGCATGTTCGCCATATTCGCCACTTGTTGAGTGTGCTCGCCTTTGCGCTGCAGGAGCTCTAGATTGCGCTGAGAGTTAGAAAGCCGGAACAAGAGTTGTCCCTGCTTGACCATCATGCCGTCTTGCACTGCGATCTCTTCTACCCGCCCATATTCAACCGAATCAAGGATCACGGAATGTAAAGGCTGCGCGTTGGCACGCACAATAATGTCGTCCAAAAAAATCCCTTGTTCAGCGGCTTGAATACGAATATCCGCTTTGGCAATTTGCAGACCCTTGGGAATTGATAGCCAACCCAGCACAAACACAGCGATCAATGCGAGCAGCCCAAGAGTGATTTTGAGCACACGCCGTTTGTGGTTGATCGGAACAATTTGGTCCATCGCCGCGCCACTGGAGATAGCAGATCTGAGATTGATTGGTGGTGTGGGTTTCATTTGAACGAATGGCGAATTCAATTATCTTGCTTTAGTTGAATTTGATTATCGCAAATTACATGCCATGTGCGATTCACGCATACATCAGCAGTTTTCGAGAGAAAACTGTCCGATAGCGAACACTTCTCCTAGAGCTATGTCTGGAAATGAACACTTATCGATAGAGGATAAGAGATACGCGAGGCGTAACCGCTTGATCCAAACGGTAGACCTTTTTTGGCAATCGATTGAATTGACATACATCGCAAAAAGGACTCAAAAAAGGCATTAGCGAGTCTCTAAAAGTTCAAAATTATAAATCAGGCTAGGCGAGAAACCAATTCTCGCCCGCTGCATGTGTTTGAGGTGTAAAGAACAAAATTTTGCTCGCAACGACGCATCACCACGAGGTTTGGATTTTTAGGGATGCTCAATGCTATTACCCAAATAATTTGAATACCCTAACACCAAGATAGACAAATGAGCCGTAAAACCATAAAATACGGCTCACATTATGATTGGCATTTTCTATGAATACGGCTCAAAAAAAACGATATACATGGCAAAATCCTGAATGGCCTCGCTATCATTATGACGTTCAAGCGTTAGCAGCGCCATTAGCACAAGCGCGACAAAAACTGGAACAGCTAGAAGCAAAACTTCGTGCAATTGGTTTGGTTCAAGGTGATGCCAATGCAATGGCAAGAGATATTTGGGTGCAAGAAGCGCTAGCAACTGCAGCGATTGAAGGCCAACAACTCGACACCGATCAGGTGCGTTCATCTGTCATGCGCAAACTAGGACTAGCCAACACAGGAGTCAGCGCCAGACATATTGATGGCTTGGTCGAAGTCATGTTCGATGCCAGCCATGATCTCGACACACCACTTCATGCAGCAAAACTGTGTCACTGGCAAGCGGCCTTGTTCCCACATGGCGTATCTGGCATGCAGCGCATACAGACCGGGCAATTCCGTAGCTTTGACGATGCCATGCAAATCATCAGTGGCAAAATCGGTAAAGAAGTGGTGCACTATCGCGCCCCTGATTCTGCACAGGTAGTAACACTAATGGACAATTTTCTGGCATGGTTTAATTCCCCGCCTGAACAAGTCCATCACATTGACGGCATCCTACGCGCCGCCATTGCCCATCTCTGGTTTGAGACCATACATCCTTTTGAAGATGGCAATGGACGACTAGGCCGAGCCATCATAGACCGCGCTCTGGCGCAAGATCCCCAGATCCGCAGCCTAGGCATCGCGGGCTTTACCGCGATGTCACGCACACTATTACATCAACGCAAAGCCTACTACGATGCGCTGAACGCGGCACAGACAGGCGACTTGGATATCACACCATGGGTAGATTGGTTTCTGCAACAATTCGTCGCAGCCTGCGCGGGCAGTGAGGACGCTATACAACAAGCTTTACGCAAATCCCAATTCTGGCTCAAGCATGTACACAGCAATTTCAATCCACGTCAACGCAAAACACTCCAAAAACTACTAGACGCTGGCGATGGCGGCTTTGCGGGCGGCATGAGTGCCGAAAAGCACAGCAAAATCACAGGCGCATCCAAAGCAACCGCCACCCGTGACCTCAGCGATTTATTACGGCAAGGTGCGTTGCTGTCTTATGGGGTTGGTAAGGCGACTAAGTATGCGATTGATGTTGAGGGGTGGCATTTGGATTTGCGTTGACTGAAATGATTGGGATGATTGGGATATTCGGACGGAAGTATTCGGATACGTGATTGTTTTTTGCTGGAGTTGAACGAAGGGAAGCTGAGCTAGTACACCTATTTTTGAGACTGGAGTACTTGATCATCACTACGCCATATAAGCAATGTATAAGCCCAAAAATGATTCAGGAGGAATCGCCTAAGATCTCGTTTGAAGATGGGCGATATCTG
>JAYVHZ010000514.1:0-11078 GCA_043770645.1 Undibacterium sp.
TACTGTCTTCGGCTCCGCGTCTATTCAGCGCAATTTTGCGTAAGTCCTAGTAAACCGCCACCTTCCACTTAATCTTAAAAGGCAATCTATGCTAGCCCATTAGCACCTGCAGTTAATGGCAAGATGCAATCAATGGATGAATCAAAAAATCTATGACGCTGCGGCAAGTCTTTCTGTGCATGAATTACAAAAACAACGTGGCGCCTTTTTTGGATCAATTTTCGCGACCTTAAATCATCTCGCTGTAGCTGATACCATTTGGCTCAAACGCTTAAGCGCGATGTTTCCAGCAGAATGGGAATTAGAAAGCGCTAAACAAAGCAGCAAATTCAACAACTTGATCTCAATCTGTTTGACGATTTGAATCAATTGCGTGCCTACCGTGACCAACTTGATGCCATATTGATCAAACTCAGTCACCATGCGGATCATGAAATTCTTTCCAAACCCGTGTCCTATTTCGATATCAAGGGAAATCCCTACACTAAACAGTTTTTTAGCTTGTTAATGCACCTCTTCAACCACCAAACGCATCATCGCGGTCAAATCACCACGATGTTAACTCAGGCAGGTGTGGATGTTGGTGTTACCGATTTAAATATGCTGATTCCGACACTTTAACCCTATTTTTCCATACGAACACCACCGTGCCTATTGCGTCTTCAATACAAAAATGTGGAATAAGAAACCCGCACTTCTATATAGTCAAACCACATATAAGCAAATAAATACTAAGTAGTTGGTTATAAAGCGCATGGCAACTATCATGCTTGCTACTTTATTTGGGCCACTATGACACTCACTTACATCATCTCTGGATTTGCAGTCGGCACCTTGGTTGGATTAACCGGTGTTGGTGGCGGCTCTTTGATGACACCTTTGTTGACTTTGTTGTTTGGTGTCTCTCCAGCGGTAGCGGTGGGAACTGACTTAGCATTTGCATCCATTACCAAAGCGACTGGCACTTTGACGCATCGCTTGCGCGACACGGTGGAATGGCATGTGGTGCGTTTATTGTGTTTGGGTGCTTTGCCCGCGGCTTTGGTCGCCACTTTAGCGCTCAAATATTTTGGCGGCTTAAGTCAAGAGCTACATCAAGTGATTCGCTACTCTATTGCTGGATCGGTGTTCTTAACCGTGATTGCGATTTTGTATCGTAGTAAATTAATTGCGTGGATCAATGCTCATCCTGAACGCCAACTGCACGGTCAAAAGCTAGCGAGCGCAACCATCCTCGCTGGCGCGACCTTAGGTGTTTTAGTGACCATTTCTTCGATTGGTGCTGGTGCGATTGGTGCTACCATTTTAGTTTTGCTGTATCCCAAAATGCCAGCGGCACATGTTGCTGGAACTGACATTGCTTATGCAGTTCCACTTACGGCCATTGCCGCAATCGGCCACTGGTGGCTCGGTTCGATTAACTGGGAATTACTTGGTTCACTATTAATCGGCTCATTGCCTGGGATTACCTTAGGTTCATTAGCCGCCAAAGCAGTGCCAGAAAAATTATTACGCGGTATCCTCGCAACGACCTTAACCTTGGTCGCTTGCAAATTAGTTTTATAAGCAATCAAGTTATTTTTGATTCAGTAATAGATTTAACGTAGCAGCAATCTAATGACATCACGTGCATGCAATACGTAGCACGTTTTAAATAGGAAGTTTGAAGATGTATCGTTATGACCAACATGATCATTTGATCATTCAAGAACGCGTCGCCCAATTTCGCGATCAAGTAAGCCGTCGCATCGCCAATGAATTAACGGAAGATGAATTCCGTATCTTGCGTTTGCAAAATGGTTTATACATGCAGCGTCATGCCTACATGTTGCGCGTGGCTGTACCTTATGGTTTGCTGTCATCGACACAAATGCGCAAATTCGCTTTTATCGCACGCAAGTATGATCGTGGTTATGGTCATTTCACAACGCGTCAAAACATCCAATACAACTGGATTAATCTGGAAGAGACACCCGATATTCTGGCGGAATTAGCGAGCGTAGAGATGCACGCGATTCAAACTTCGGGTAATTGCATGCGCAATATCACTTCGGATGAATTTGCTGGAGTGGCGGCGGATGAAATTATTGATCCGCGTCCGTATGCGGAGATCTTGCGCCAATGGACGACCTTCCATCCAGAATTCGCCTATTTACCGCGCAAGTTTAAGATTGCGATTAATGGTTCGAAAGAAGATCGTGCGGCGATTGCCATCCATGATATCGGCTTGACTGTTGTCCATAACGAAGCGGGTGAAGTTGGTTTTAAAGTCATGGTTGGCGGCGGCATGGGTCGCACGCCGATCTTGGGTAGCGTGATTCGTGAGTTTTTGCCTTGGCAGCACGTAATGACTTATCTCGAAGCGATTCTGCGTATTTATAACCAATTCGGTCGTCGCGATAATATTTACAAAGCGCGTATCAAGATTTTGCTCAAAGCGATTGGTGCCGAGGAATTTGCGCGTCAAGTTGAAGAAGAGTGGCAAGATTTAAAAGGCGGGCCAGGCACACTGACTGAATCCGAGTTACAGCGCGTAGCAGCCTATTTTAGTGCGCCAGCCTATGCCGAACTACCTACAGCTGACGCTAATTTTGTGCAATTACAACAAGAAAATAAGGCATTTGCCAATTGGGTGAAGCGCAATGTAAAACCGCACAAGCAAGCGGGTTACAATGCCGTATTGCTATCACTTAAGAAACCTGGTGTGCCGCCAGGCGATGCCAATGCCGATCAAATGGATTTTGTAGCAGATTTGGCCGATCGCTATAGCTTTAGCGAAATCCGTGTCACGCATGAGCAAAATCTCGTACTCGCGGATGTTGAACAAAGTAAGCTGTTTGACCTTTGGAAAGAAGCCAAAGCACATGGCTTAGCAACACCGAATATTGGTTTATTGACCGATATGATTTGCTGTCCAGGTGGTGACTTTTGTGCATTGGCAAATGCAAAATCCATTCCGATTGCCTTAGATATTACGGATCGCTTCAATGACCTCGATTATTTACATGATATCGGTGATCTGGAATTGAATATGTCAGGCTGTATCAATGCCTGCGGTCATCATCATGTGGGCAATATCGGTATCTTGGGTGTCGATAAAGATGGTAGCGAATGGTATCAAGTCTCTATCGGTGGTGCGCAAGGTAATCAATCGGCGATCGGAAAAATTATCGGTCCTTCGTTCTCTGCCGGACAAATGCCAGAGGTGATCGATCGCATCGTGCAAGTGTATTTGCGTGAGCGCGTTAATGGTGAGCGCTTTATCGATACCGCACAGCGTTTGGGTATCGCGCCATTTAAAGAATATGTTTATGCAACACCTATAAAAACAATCGAGCATCACGGAGAGGATGCCGGTTCTGCAGTTGTGTATTAAGGGGGAGAAAAATATGACGAAAATTATCAAAGACCGAGCGATTATCGAAGATGACTGGGAGATTTTGCAATTGTCCGAAGACGACAATGCCGACTCTATTGTCGTACCAGAAGGCAAAATCATTGTGCCTTTAAAAGTATGGCAACTACAAAGAGAAAATTTACTAGATCGCGCAAAAAATCGCGCTGATATCGCCGTCTGGTTTAGCAGTAATGACCAAGCAAAAGAGTTGAGCAATGATTTGCCACTCTTCAATTTGTTGGCAGTCGATTTTCCTAAGTTTGCCGATGGTCGCGGTTATTCCATCGCCTATAACTTACGTACTCGCTTTAATTACACTGGTGAGTTACGCGCGATTGGTGATGTGTTACGAGATCAGTTGTTTTACATGCAGCGTGTTGGCTTTAATTCCTTTGCGGTACGCGCCGACAAGAATATTGATGATGCGATTAAAGGCCTGACAGATTTCAGTGAAAAATATCAGACTTCAGTCGATGAAAAAAATCCACTGTTCCGTCGTGTGGAAAGAACAGGTATTTAAATGAGTGATTTTGCAGTGCGCTTGGCGACCACAGTCAGTATTTTAGAAAAAATTGCAACTGAGTTTTCCCCAGCTGTTTTCGCTTCTAGTTTGGCGGCAGAAGACATGGTGTTGACTGATTTAATCTTGCGTCGCAAGTTGAACATCCTTATCTTTTCTTTGGAAACAGGTCGCTTACATAAAGAAACTTTGAGCATGTTAGATCGTATCAAAGAAACTTATGGCTACGATGTAAAACTCTACAAGCCAGAAAGCGACGCAGTCGACAATTATGTTCAGCAACACGGCTTAAATGCGTTTTACGATAGCGTTGAGATGCGTAAAGAATGTTGCAGAATTCGTAAAGTCGAACCTTTGAATCGCGCACTATCAGGTAACAAAGCATGGATTACAGGACAACGTCGCGCGCAGTCTGCCACGCGTGCTGAATTAGCAGTGCAAGAAGATGATGTCGCGCATGCTATGCAAAAATTTAATCCTTTAACAGATTGGTCAGAAGACGATGTTTGGCACTATATTCGTAGCAATAATGTGCCTTACAATGCCTTGCATGACAAAGGTTATCCGTCGATAGGCTGCGAGCCTTGTACCCGCGCCATACAGCCGGGCGAAGATGTACGAGCAGGACGCTGGTGGTGGGAAAATCCTGAATCGAAAGAATGTGGATTGCATGTGGTTGATGGGAAATTAGTCCGTATTAAAAACACTTAAAGAAATTAAGAATTATTCAGATACCTATAAAAAATATCAAAACCAAACACTCTTGCCGCAGAGGCGCAGAGTACGCGGAGAATATTCTTTGCATTTCTCCGCGTACTCTGCGTCTCTGCGGTTCACGCTTTTGACTTTCCCCCATTAGAGGGCTGAATAATTACTGAAGTTAATTGAAAAACTAAAACCGAATCGAATTGAATAAAAAGGCTTAGTATGAACACCGTAGTTGAAAATCACTTCATTGATGCCGCGAGTAATCGCCATCTCGATTGGCTGGAATCGGAAGCCATCCACATCATGCGTGAAGTGGCTGCTGAATGTACTAACCCTGCCCTGCTTTTTTCAGGTGGTAAAGATTCTGTGGTGTTGTTACGTATCGCTGAAAAAGCTTTTCGTCCGGGTAAATTCCCTTTCCCATTAGTGCACGTCGATACTGGCCATAATTTTCCAGAAGTGATCACCTTTCGCGATAAACGCGTAGCGGAATTAGGCGAGCGTTTGATCGTGGGTTCGGTGGAAGATTCGATCAATCGCGGTACTGTACGTTTGCGTAATCCAAAAACCGATTCACGCAATGCAGCGCAGGCAGTGACTCTATTAGAAACCATTGCTGAACATAAATTTGATACTTGCATCGGTGGTGCGCGTCGTGATGAAGAAAAAGCCCGCGCCAAAGAACGCATCTTTTCTTTCCGCGACGAATTCGGTCAATGGAATCCGAAAGCACAACGCCCTGAATTATGGGACTTGTATAACACCCGCGTTCATCCTGGTGAAAACATGCGCGTGTTCCCGATTTCTAACTGGACCGAATTGGACGTATGGCAGTACATCGCGCGTGAAAAATTAGAGCTGCCACCAATTTATTTTGCGCACGAACGTGAAGTCATTCCTCGCAATGGCTTGCTAGTGCCAGTCACAGAATTAACGCCACCACGCGCTGGCGAAACGGTAGAAAAACAAGTCGTGCGCTTCCGCACTGTCGGCGATATTTCTTGCACTTGCCCGGTATCCTCTGATGCCGCCACAGTAGAGGCGATTATCGAAGAAACCGCGGTCACCCAAATTACCGAGCGTGGCGCAACACGCATGGATGATCAGACGTCTGAATCATCGATGGAGAAACGTAAAAAAGAAGGATATTTCTAATGAGCACCCAGGTACAACAAACCGCCACTACTTTCGATGTCGCCCGTGAGCGCGGCTTGCTGCGCTTCATCACGGCCGGCTCCGTGGACGATGGTAAAAGTACACTCATCGGTCGTTTACTATTCGATAGCAAAGGTATTTTTGCCGATCAGTTAAGTGCGATTTCCAAAGCAAAACACAAACGCACAGTCGGCGATACGATTGATCTATCTTTGTTAACTGACGGATTAGAAGCAGAACGCGAACAAGGTATTACGATCGACGTCGCTTACCGTTATTTCGCCACACCAAAACGTAAGTTCATTATTGCTGATACGCCAGGTCACGAACAATACACACGCAATATGGTGACAGGCGCTTCGACTGCCGATGCCGTGATCATTCTGATCGACGTCTCCAAAGTAAAACTGGGTGACGATGGCAGCGTCGAACTCCTCACACAAACCAAGCGTCATTCCACCATTGCGCATCTGCTGCAAATCGAGCACGTGATCGTCGCTGTCAACAAAATGGACTTGGTGAATTACGATCAAAGCGTGTATGACCGTATCGTTGGTGCGTATCAAGAATTCGCAGCACAGTTAGGTTTAAAAGACGTACATCCGATTCCTTTATCAGCATTGGCAGGTGATAACGTCGTCACGAATAGCGACAATTTGGCGTGGTTCCAAGGTCCGACTTTGATCGAGTTATTGGAATCCTTAAGCGTCTACGATGAGTGCCATGACGAACCTTTCCGTTTCCCTGTGCAATTGGTAGCTCGTCACAATGGTCATGAAGCGAATGATTTCCGTGGCTATATGGGGCGGATAGAAGCGGGTAAAGTCAGTGTCGGAGACCGCATCGTGGTACAGCCTTCGGGGCAGACCGCAACTATCAAAGATATTCAAACTTTAGACGGTTCTTTACAAACTGCCGTAGTTGGTCAATCGGTGACCATTTTGCTCAATGAGTATGTGGATATCTCACGCGGCGATATGCTGGCGGGTGCGGATCGTCCAGCGACTGTATTGAAAACGCTGAGTGCCGATTTGTGTTGGTTATCTGAAGACGCCTTAGATGTACGTCGTAAATATTGGTTGAAACATACAACACGTCAGGTCGCAGCACGTGTTGCATCAGTCGACACTCTGTTGGATATCAATACCCAAGAACGCCGTTCAACTGATACACTTAAATTGAACGACATCGCTCGCGTCAATATCAATGTACAGCAAGCTCTGGCAGCCGATGCTTACGACACCACACGTGCTACCGGTGCCTTTATTTTGATCGACGAAGTCACCCATCAAACTGTTGCAGCGGGAATGATACGTCTTGGCTAATCTATCTGAATCAGCTTCATCACCATTTGGCATCGTGTATTTAGTCGGTGCTGGTCCAGGTGCAGCTGATTTGATTACCGTGCGTGGTGCAAAACTTTTGGCGCAAGCAGATATCGTTTTGCACGACGCATTGGTCACTACCGAGATGTTAGAGCTTTGCTCGCAAGCGATTCAAGTCTCAGTCGGCAAACGTAGTGGACAACGCTCTGCTGCACAAGAACACATTAACCAACAATTAGTGGAAGCCGCACAACATCATGCGATCGTAGTTCGCTTAAAAGGTGGCGATCCTATGTTGTTTGGTCGTGCCGATGAAGAGATGACTGCGCTGGAAAAAGCTAGCATACGTTTCGAAATCGTGCCTGGCATTACCACCGCGATGGCAGCAGCAGCCAGTGTAAAACTACCGCTGACTAAACGTGGTGTGGCACGCAGTGTTGCGTTGTTTACATCCAGCACCGCCCCCGGAGAAGCTGCTGAAACCCGCATTCCAGATTGCGATACTTTGGTTCAATACATGGGCGGCAAAGAAGCGATACTCACTGCACAACGTATGCTGGCAAAAGGCTTCCCTGAATCTCATCCTATCTTGATCGTACAAAGTTGCAGCCGCCCTGAAGAAAAACATCTACATTTAAGTCTATCCGAATTAGCCCATGGTTTACCAGAATGCGAAGGACCCGTGTTGGTGATGATG
The DNA here is from genome assembly GCA_043770645.1 of Undibacterium sp. Classification (GTDB taxonomy): domain Bacteria; phylum Pseudomonadota; class Gammaproteobacteria; order Burkholderiales; family Burkholderiaceae_D; genus Undibacterium. Next base: position 7,803 of record JAYVHZ010000514.1, read on the forward strand.
GGCGAAGCAATGCGGACACGTAATACCAATTAATTATTGCCATTCTCGGCCTTCATGGCAAAAACATGAGGCCGAGAAAGTGAGTCTGCCGACTATGGATGAATAGCACGCAGGCAATAATCACGAATAGACTGTAAAACGCCAGGATCTTCTCCGGCTGCACCGACTTGCTTGATCTGTAGATCAGGATATACCTGGCGCAATTCTTCCACCATCAAAGGAAGGTCACGTAAAAGATGCCCGCCCTGCCCTAAAAAAATGGGAGTAATCGTCAGCGCCTCATAACCCTGATCCACCAGATTTTTAACCACTTCCGGTAATTGTGGTTGCATCAATTCCAAAAAAGCCAATTCCACTTTAAGTTCTGGTGAACTTTCTTGTGTTAATTTTTGCAGACGCAGAAATGGTTCGGCCCAACTCGCAGCGCGTGCGCCATGTGCAAATAAAATAAGTGCCTGTTTTTTCATGCAACACCTTAAAAATTAAATCTATCTGGATACGCCAACAAAACTAATGCCGCTCGACATATCGCAAGCCTGCATAAGCGAGCAGCGAAAAAATCAGGCTGGGGAATAAGGCCGTCATCAAAGCGGGCCATGTATTAATTTGACCGAGATAGGCAAACAAACTATTCACCAGATAAAACACCATTCCCAACATAATTCCACTAAAAATACGTAAGCTAATGCCGCCATCGCGTGCATGCAAATAAGCAAATGGCAAGGCCAATGCCATCATCACCAGAATCGACACTGGATAAGTTAGCTTTTTCCAAAACGCTATTTCATAGCGATCTGTAGACTGTTTATTCTCAGCCAAGTGCTTAGTGTACGAAGCCAATTCATAAGCCGACATACGATCAACTTCGGTAAATAGCACAGCCAAAATATCGGGTGTAATTTCCGAAATCAATTCCTTGGTTTCCAACTTATGCGTATCAGAAGCGATCATAGTTTCAGTCGCTAAATTTTGTGGAAAACTGGTTTCCACTACCTCGCTCAATTGCCACACATGAGAACGCACATACACTGCCTGTTTTGCATTAATTTCACGTAGCAATTGGAAATTAGTATCGAACTCGTAAATCTTCACGCCGAGTAAGGCGCGAGCCGGCGACACTTCCCGCACATTCAAGAAACGCGTGCCAATCACCTTGCCATTCGCATCACTATCGCGGATCAGATCCTTAGTCCATAAGCCACTGCGAAACCCTTGCGTCAAGGGCGCAGAAGCTGCCTGCATCATCATTTGCTTAGACAGTTTGGTCGCCATCGGTGCAACAATCTCACCCAAAAAGTAGGTAAACAAAATAAACACGATGGCGATTTTGCCCAACATTTTTGCTGCGGTCCAGGATGACATGCTGGCAGCACGCATGATCGTGAACTCTGAATTCCCAGCAAATTGCGCCATCACATAAATGGTTCCGATCAGTACGGCAATCGGCAGAAAATCATAGGCGTTCCCGGGGATATTGAGCAAAACAGTAAAGATCGCGTGTTTGAGTAAGTAACCGTTTTTGTTGATCGAGCCTAGCTCTTTCATCAAATCAAAAAAAGAAGTCAGCACTAACAGCGCAAAAAGCACAAAGAAAACGGCGCGAATAATTTCACTACCAAAATAGCGTTGTAGTACCTTCATCAATTACCTACCATCTGATTGTGATCAACACATTGCTGTTTTGATTTGCGATAAAGCTGACATTTAATGCGCCCCCAAATACTACTTGGATGCCAACTACTATTAACCTTCAAACGCCACAGAAAAAACAGTGTAATTAAAATCGCCACCGCCACATGCATAGGCCACGACGCCTGCCAAAAATTCATACGTCCTTGGACTACTGATAATTGCAGCACATTCAAGATATTCAAGTTCACCGCCACCAAGATCAACGCAATGATCATATTGGCCGAACGACCAACACGCGGATTCACATAGCCAAGCGGAATCGCCAACAGCATTAATAGCAAACCCATAAATGGCAAAGATACCCGCCACAACAATTCGCCGTCTCGAACAGGACTTGGATCATCGATTAAAGTCTTTGAAGGCAAGGCTTTCGCAGATTTATTATTCGCCTCTACGGTGCTTTGCGTTGATAACAAGACCGCATATTTTTCAAACTGCATCATTTGAAAATCGCCTTCGGTTGGCAAACCATCATAACGTCGTCCCTGACTCATGACCAAAAAGCGATCACCATGCTCATCGATTTCGACTTTGCCTTCTTTTGCGACGATCACGCTGGAACGTCCATCGTTAATCATGCTCGTAAAGATATTCTGTACTTTACTCAAATCACCGGAGACTTCCTCAACGAAGGAGACGCGACCACCTCCACGTGACTCCTGAAACTTTCCTGGTGAGACTTTCGCAATATCTTCACGCTTTTCGTAGCGATTGCGTACTTCCTGCATTTGTTCATTAGCCCAAGGTGAGACTAGCAAACTGAGCGTACCAACCACCAAGCATAATGGGATGGCGACACTTAATATCGGTGCAATCCAGCGTGTCAAACTTAATCCAGAGGCAAACCACACCACCATTTCTGAATCTTGATAGGCACGCGTGACCACCAAGAGCACCGAAATGAAACCGGTCAAAATCAATAAAATAGGGAAATAGTCGAGCGAGTAAAAGCCTATCAATATCAACACATCATTAGAGGCAATTTTGCCGCCTGCTGCATCGCGCAGAATGCGAATCAGCATAAAGGTGACGGTGATCGTAAATAGTGTCGTAAACACAGCGCTAGCAGCACTAAACAATTCTCGTCTGAGCGCACGTTGAAAAATCATAATCGAGTTGTTCTTATTAGTAGTTATGGAGACTAAGCAAGGGGGTTATAATAGTCGTTTTACGTATTTAAGCGAAATTCAAAAGATCATCGCTGATCGACAATAAGGAGCAAGACGTGGACTTTAGCATAAAAACACTAGCAGCCAAAAGCACAGCAGCAGACAATGCCAGCACCATCAAGACCGCCTGTATCGTTGTCGGCGTATTCGAGAATAAAAAATTATCAACAGCCGCAACGCAATTAAACAAAAAAGGCGTGATTGACGCAGCACTCAAATCTGGCGATATTTCTGGCAAAGTCGGCTCTAGCTTAGTGTTGCGCAATCTGGCTGAAGTCAGCGCAGAGCGCGTATTATTGGTCGGCCTAGGTGAGGATCCAAGTAAAGTATCCGAAAAAGCCTACATCAGCGCGCTACAAAATACAGCCCGCGGCCTGAATAATTTGGGGGGCGCAGATGTTAGTTTGGTATTACC
>JAYVHZ010000515.1:0-7412 GCA_043770645.1 Undibacterium sp.
AAGGCAGTCACTGTTGAGTGGAGGCGGCTAGATGATTATCAGTTCTAACATTCAAGCATGGTAGTTGGTCATGTATGAATGTTGGAACTGACCTCAAGCTCATGTCAAATGTAAGGCCTGACCCGTGCTTTCTGACCCCTTGCTTTCTTTCAGTTTTACAGTTTTAAGTAGAACGCCTGGGGCAAGCTTACATGGCTATATTTTTCTCTTTATTCCACGTTTGCACCCACGAAAAAATCTGATCAACGTGGATAGGTCTGCTCATAAAATACCCTTGCGCTTGATCGCACCCGAGCTCTGTCAATAGCTGCATGATCGCCAGATTTTCGACGCCCTCAGCCACCACTCTCAAACCCATATTGTGTCCTAAGTCGATAGTAGAGCGCACGATTTTGGTATCGTCGGCGTCTTTTTCCATATTTAAAACGAAGGATTTATCGATCTTTAATTCATTGACAGGCAGGCGTTTCAAATAGGCTAGCGAAGAATAACCTGTTCCAAAGTCATCGATCGACAAATCGAACCCTATATTACTGAGATGCTCCAAAGTCTGTTGAGCGCGGATCGGATCATCCATAATCGCGCTCTCAGTAATTTCAAGACAAAAATTCTCCGGTGTCAAATTATGTCGGGAAAGTATCGCTTGTATCTTTGCTGGCAGCTCTTGATCCAACAGATCTCGGGTTGATAGATTGACAGAGACTTTCAATTTCAAACCTAGTGCCAACCAGGATTTACATGCTGCTGCAGATTGCTCCAATACCCATAAAGTCAACAAGCGGATGAACCCTGTTTGCTCAGCAAACGGTATAAAGTGATCGGGGAAAACCATACCGCGTTCCGGATGCACCCACCTTACCAGCGCTTCCACCGCGATGACCCGATTCGTTTGTAATTCAACCTTCGGTTGAGCGAACAATCTAAAGGCATTTGTTTCGAGTGCCATTCTCAAGTCACTCAGTAAAGACAAACTACTTTGGCTAGACTGGTCAATTTCAGGACGATACACCATCGCACCACTGCGACTTGCTTTGGCCGCATACATCGCCACTTCAGCATGAACTAAAAGCGTTGAAGCGTCTGAACCATCTGTCGGATAGGCCGAAATACCTATGCCAGCTCCTAAGTCCACAGTCTGATCATCTATAGAAATCGGCCTTTCAAGCAACTTCAATATGAGATGTGCAAGTGCTTGCGCTTGTTGTGAAGATGAGCAAGGTAAAACTAAAGCAAATTCATCTCCGCCTAAACGTGCAGGTTGATACGCCAAGACACCCAACTCGGTCGATAAGCGCTTTGCCACTTCGTTTAATAATACATCGCCAAACTGGTGCCCCATGACGTCATTGACCACCTTAAAGCGATCCAGATCCATCATCAGCACATGACACTCCTGCTTCTGCTCTGAGGACTGTACAATGGCTTTTTGCAAGAACTCTAAAAATTGTACGCGATTGGGCAATTGCGTTAATGAGTCCCAATAAGCCAGTCGAGAAATTGCCTCTTCGCGATGCGCGATATCTTTTCTCATATGAGAAAACGCTAACGCAAGTTCGCCAATTTCATCTTTACGCTCAGTGTCGATTGCCACTTCATAATCACCTTTACCTAGCTGTTTCGCGACGACCGTCAGCTTCATTAATGGACCGACAAGACGACGTGCAAAAAGCACGCTAGCGACGATAGTAAGAATAATGCCTATCAACATTAAAGCAAGTAATTTGAATTTTAACGATTGATATGCAGCCACAGCGGCACTGACTGAACGATATAAAATCACTGATGTCCGTACCTGCTCATTGTTCACTAAGGGCAAAACCAAGGTACTAAATTCATCATTATTGACAAAAACTTCCTTGAAGTTGGAGGCATCGGATGATGCTAATTCTTGAGGATTAATTTTTTCAAAATCCGCCTTGCTCTTTACATCAAACGTGCTGGCGTTTAATTGCCACGTCTGAGCACCGATTTGCCCGCCCTTTTGTGCACTGTCTTTTGTAAAGATACTTGAATCTAGCGAAGAGAGTTTCTTCATTTGAACCAATATATTTTCATCAAGCGGAAATGCCATAACAATCCAAGCGATCGTGTTTGGAGCCTTCATCGGCACAATCACAAACTGAAATGGCTTACCATCTAAGGTAGCGATTTCAGAGGCAGTCCCTTTCTCCTCTCCTTGCGCGGCGAGTTGATCGACGGTTTTTCTAATTTGTTCTTTTGACGATGCCGGAGACTGGGCGACGATCTGGTGGTCTAGTCCGACCAATAAGCTCATCGCAGAATCGATACGTTTCCCGTGATTCTCTAAAACAGAAGAGATAGTGAGTTGGTCACCTAAGCTCACCGCATCACGAAACGCAAAATCCGCGGCTAAAATTCGGGCACCAGTACTCAATTTTTGCGCGTTTTGCACAAGCAGATTCTTAAATATGCGCTCACCTGTCTGCAGCTCGACATGTACTGCGGCACGCGCGTTTGCATCGATTGCCCGCGTAATATAGAAAAACGCAGTGATTTGCAGCAGCAGTAAAAGAACAATAAATGCCAATACTATTCGTGTTTCGAGACGATAAAAAAGCGAAGTAAAACGTGAGGAATAAGTCATAAAATACTTCAAGGAAAAATGAAAACTTTTTGAGAGACCAAAGAAGCCATCTCAACTCTATCCAAATCTCGCCTAATAAAATTCGCCTAATAATTGTAGGGACTATCAGATTTTGGCGCTACCCATTCCTTGGCCTTATAAGCTAAATTGATCGTCATTTTAGATTCGCCTTTGTGCAACAAGGATTCGGGTTTTGTCGCTAGGTCATTTGGATTTTGAAAGTGCCAAGTTTTCACCACATAGTCGCCATTGTTCAGGTCGTTAAATTGGATAGTTCCTTGCGCGTCAGTTTTTCCAAACAGTGGCGTATCAACAATGTAAATATAGGCAAGCATAGAGTCATGAATATTGCACCCCAGGGTTGCTGTCCCCGGTTTATCAAAAATCACTGGCGAACTTGGTGTCCCTGCATACAATTTAAGCTCAAAGCGTTTAACTGGTGAAAAGGAATAAACGTGATGTTGAACAGTGTCATTATTGGGAAACGACACCGTCCCGCCAGTTTGCATCACACTCACCAGTGGAACAAATTTCTTATCTTTTTGCGAAATTTCAATGTGTTCAGGCTTATTCTTTTTGGCTATTAGGGCGCCTTCAAGGTAAACCACCACATCAGGAACAGCTTTACCTTGCTTATCGAGTACAGTCACAGTCAATGAACCAGCTTGAATTTGGGCGGAACAGGCGATGAATAAAAGAAGCGCACAGCCAGATGCAAAATAACGGATGGAAGGTTTTGTCGTAGCCGCGGGTAAGCCGCGGTTTTCCCCAGACACATGGTTCATAACAGACTCCAGATTTTATAATCAAGGATTCAGAGGTTTTCAATGTAGAGAGACGAGTATTCATCAATACTATTATCTTCACAAGCGACATTCTGCCAATTTAGCTCGCTAGTTACGTTAATACAACATCTTCAAATCATATCCAAAGCAGGTAGAGTAGAGAGCTGCCACCGGTGAATATCTTGTGTTTGTGTCGGTGCCTGCGATTGTTTTAATTATATGTCTTGCAACTACTATTCCACAAAATGTCACAGATGAAGGCCTTGCATATTCTACAAGGTAACTTATCCTAACAAGAGGGCGAGTTTGCTTATAAAAAAATGAGTCTCCACTTGGTTGAAATTGGGTATTTTGTGCAACCAGATCGCACGGAATGGGGTCAAGCCTGATCGCACGCACACGGAATGGGGTCAAGCCTTACATTTGACATTCAACAATCAATCAACACCACGTTCTTTCTGTTTCACAGCCCGACTAACCGTCGCGTAACTTACCCCAAAATGGCTACCTACTTGCTCAAGTGTGTAGTGGCCACTTAAGTATGCCAGTGCCATATTTTCGTTTCGCGTGTTTTTCAAATTGACAAAGTAATCCAATGGTTTGATGGGGGCTTGTTTTTGTTTTTTGGGGATGTCTTTGAGTGATTGTTCGGGATCGAGCTTGCATTGCATAGTAAGTACAAAATCGTCGTCACCGAGATAAATTTGGTTCTTCAGACTCTGCCAAGGAGAAGGCTGTCCTCTGCCCTGCTGTACAAATTCACGATAGCGCTGCTGTGCGATATTCTTGGTCTTGGCAAATCCACCCAGAACCCAATCGGTCGTCAGACATGCCGCGCCTTCTGCCAATCCGGCCGTAGCACGATAGCTACTCCACGGCCAGTCTTTGGCACTGCGCACCATGCCTGCACGTACCGGATTTAAGGCGATGTAGCGCGCCAATTCAAGCAGGTAGGATTCTTTCTGCACCAAAATCGCTTTAAACCGCCCCTGAAAAACATGGCCGACGCGTTGATACAGCCGATTAACATACTGGGTATAAGAACCATTGAGCAATTTCATACCGTCAGACAAACTTGCTCGGTTTGTTTCAATCAAAAGGTGATAGTGATTGTCCATCAGACAGTAAGCGTGGCAATACCAATCATAGCGATCCACCGCGATTTTCAACAGCGATAAGAAGCGCTGTCGATCATCGTCATTGCCATAAATATTCGCTCGTGCATTCCCGCGGGCGGTGACGTGGTACAAAGCACCTGCATACTCTATGCGTAATGGTCTCGCCATTTCAATCTCCCGTCGATTTAATTACGGTAGAGTCTAGGATGGCGAAAGAGTGATGTCAAATGTAAGGCCTGACCCTCATCTATTTTCTGGTCGAAATGGCAGTGGAAAAACTTCGCTCATTGACGAAGTGAAAAAGGCTCCTTTATAAAAATGTTCACAACCGTTTTTTAACTCTTTCGTAATAATAGGAAGCACCCCAAAAGGCGCCAGGACTAATGAGCAAGCATTTCCAGCCTAAGCTCACTGATTCGCTTTTAATGTCTGCCAAAGGTATTATCCCCAATATGCTACCAACACCACAAATCAAAAATACGACGGAGACAAGTAAGCAAACGAGAGCCCAAAACGAGTTGATAAGCACTCCAGCACCGACTGGGGTATAGGTCTTTCTTTGTTTTCTCTGATTTGGTGGCAAGCCAACTTGATCCTTGAGAGTCGTGGCGACTTGAATCGTTTTAGCCAACATCGCTTCCCAGTTGCCGGGTCTGATTTTCTTACTAGGCAAAACCAAGTAAACGCAATCCAGATCGGCTGAAACTTGATATTCGGACGGGTATTGCGTGATTACTGGATCCGTCAATTGCTGAAGATGCTTAACGATAAAAAAGGTGGAGATCGCTGTTTTCCCATTATCTGAAAGAGGCCCATAGGCCAGATGCCGCATTTCAATCACAACGAATGGAAAATTTTCACGAAATCCTTCTATGATCGTAAGTGGCTCACAATTTTCCAGATCTAGTAGATCCCAAAGGGGAGATGAAAATTGTTTGAGATATTCCCTAGAGGGAATAATGTTTTTCGCCATCTCATTTCTCCATAAACTTGCGAAGATCATGCTCATCAGTTTGGAGTTTACTACAGTAAAAATACCCAAATAAATAGAAAATGATAGTGAAAAATATAATCAACAAGGAAGGAAGTCCATACATAACCAAGAAAACACTGACTGCGGGAAGCGCAATAAGTGAGCGTGTTTTTTCATCCTTAATCCAGCCAAACAAGCCTGTGAGCACAGCTGAGACTAGTCCCAAGACCAGAAGAAAAACAATGGGAGCCATGATATACGTCATGATAAGTCCAATCCCATGAGTAGCATCCGGTTCATTTGCGAATAGTTTTGATGTAACCAGTAGAGCATATAAGTAAGCGATCACGTTTACGATACCGCCCCAAAATGGCTTTAGATTTTTTCCCATGCACTTTCTTCTATTCTGGTTAATTTTTATGTAATTCTGAACTGCGGATCGAAGATGTAGAGTATCTAAGCGACGTATCCGACCCCAATCTCGTGGTTTCCAGTGATCACGAGTGCGACTTACGGAGACCTCTGCACAACCGAAGCGAGCGGTCAAAGTTTGGATCGAAAAGTGCACCTGTGCTTGGGTACAGCGAGCATCGGAGATTCAAACTTCGGGCAAGTAGTAGATTGTGCTGAGGTCTCTTACGATGCGATCATGGACTATTTTACCAAGCACGGCACAAAATTGGATCAATCACGACCGGCAATTGTGGTAATCCATTGGATACCGCACTTTATTTCAATAGTCTCAAAACTGCGTGTTGGTCACACGCGATCATGGTCCATGCGAATTTTGCCGCATTTGGCTTAGTCGATGAGTCGGGAAAGTTTCCTGAAGCGATGAATAATATGCTAACGTGAGTCGCAGCTGCCGCAATTGCTATTACCCTTTAGGTTTCTATCCTTTTCATTCCCGCCTTCGCGGGAATGACGATACGTTTAACGAGAACTGAACTACATTAAAGTGAAACCTAGCTCTTTTTATATTGGCTGCGTTGATAAAACTCACATCCACATCAATGACTAGTTCCCGCTGACCGAGAAATTTTATTGACGACGCTATACTTGCCACTAGGTTTTTTCATTGGAAGCTGTTTAACGATCTGTAGGGTTTTGGTATCATAAATCACCAGTTCGCCGTCGTTTTCCCAGATGCTGACTAAGGCGCATTTACCATCGCGAGTAAATTCGGTATGGGCGGTGAATTTGCCAGGTCCGAGTGTAGTACCCGTTTGTAAGATTCGTGAAACTGTCTTGCGCGCCGTCAGCCAGTCCGTAAGGGGCAATGAAAGTGGGGTCAGTGGATTTAACTTTACTCTGATCCCAGTTATTTACAGTTATTTAGATCTATCCAATAAATTGACCACTCGTTTAAAAACCTAAATTGTTGGCTTTGACAATCTAAAGAAGCAACATATGTGCATAGAGAAATACATACAAACCAAGTCCTACAAGATCCTCCTTGGCATAGGACTCATTGCTATTTTCTTTGGGTCAACTGTGAACAGCTGGGCGCAGAATCAGCGTCAAACAATTCAAATCACTACCGAATTTAACTACCCTTACAACTTCCTTGATAAGGACACTGGCGCCATCTCTGGCAGAGCCGCAGACAAAGTGCATGAGATCTTCAAACGCAGCCAAATCCCCTATCGCATGCAGATCATGAGTTGGAACCGTGCATTCGAGATGGCACGCGGCAACGCTGACACTTGTGTTTTCTCCACTTCAAGAAGTGGAGAGAGAGAGCCATTCTTTCATTGGATTGGACCCATTGCTGTCGGTCATTGGGCAATTTTCGGCAGCCCCGATAAATTGGGAAAAATCACCAAATTAGAAGACATCAAGCAATCTCGAATAGGAACTCAATTTGGCACGATTGGCGTTGCCTATCTCACGGAACGACACTTCCAAGTCGTCACCTCAACGGAGTCGAT
>JAYVHZ010000516.1:0-4985 GCA_043770645.1 Undibacterium sp.
TTTAGTTGTTCCGTAAGAATAGCCAATTCTCCCATCTCTCCCGGAATGATGACATTGACGAGAAAAAGGTAACTACGATCTGCTTGGACGCTTTGAAGAAAGAGTACCTTGACAGTTCCTGCAGAATTCAGAATTTGCTCAAGTTGATTAGACAAACCAGCTTGCGTACTCCGCTTCTTGGCTTGCTCCAATTGAAAAATGGCATCTGCCAATTCTCGTTCGACTTGCTGTCGAAACTCAATTGCATGTTTCGAAAAGTAATTGACACTCGCGGCTTGAGCGCTAATCAATTTAATCTTGGCATTCCACAAAAGGTCTCGCATCGCATAATTGCTAGTGAGCTCGGATCTCGACATTAATGCTCTCATTTCCATCTGCATACGCGTCGTCGACCCGGCTAGCTCCTCATTTATTGCCTGTTCTCTAAATTCATATTGCGATTGTAAGTCGGTAATTTTTTCACCAAAATTTTCCATGCCGATTTGCATTTGCGCGATGCGCTCTTTTTGAAGCCCTTCTTGAAATGACGCCGTTGTCGATAGCTGTGAAATATTCGACTTTAATGTCGCATGCAACTCCGCAATTTGCTTAGTCGTCGTGCTTTTTTCAGCATGGGTAAAGACCAGAATCAGGCGCTGCAGTTCTGTCATATCTTTATCAATTTTCAACACCAAATTCACATTGGTGCTTTCCCCTCTAAAAGTCGCAAATCGATTATAAAGATCCTGTAGTCCCCACATATTAAAAATCGCTATGCTGAAACTGAGCAAAAGTAACAAGACAAAACTCAGTACGAGTCGTTGGCTGATACCAAAACCTTTTTTGCGCAATTCGGGAGTATTTATTGTCATCGGTGAGGAGCCTAACTGAACCAAAAAATCGCTATGTCATCAGCAAAATTAACCATTAGCAATCGACCTAATTAAGCGATCAAAAATTGATGCCAACGATCTAGTGAATACTCATAGTTATCCATCACCGTATTCCATATCGCGACGTGACTAAAACGATTCAAATAAGAGCCACCAGTACGGACATCGCCAGCGGGAACAGAAATGCGGCCATCGGTTCCTTTTAGAGGCACACTCGTAGGCTTACCGTCGTACCAATAATCCCATTCATTTTTACTCAATAATGGACGCGAACGCTCTGGATTGGAAATATAGTAGCCTTGTCGTGCGATGAAAGCGCCAGGCCAACCACTGAGCCACCAGTTCATGTATTCATAGGCGGCATCACGCACTGTGCCTTTGCATTCACGTGACATGCACATCACACCATGCCAGGCACGATAACCTTCCTTGGGCGCTGCATAAATTACCGGCGTACCTCGCCCATTGGCAGAAGCAACTCCAGGGGAAAACATACTTTGAATAGCAACTCGGCCGCCCGTCATGAAGTCAACCGATTGCGGCACGCTGTTCCAAAAGCCGGCGAAATGCTTTTTCTTCTTGTACTCGATCAAAATAGTAAACAACTTATCGAGTTCGGCAATACTCATATTGCCCATATCTGCAAATGTCATTAATCCACGTGCTTGCACCGCGAGCGCGAGATCAAAGATACCGATGGTTGGCGCATTAATGATGCCAACCTTGCCACGCCAGCGATCATCTAACAGCCAGCCCCAACTTTCGGTTTCATACGGGATACCTTTTTTAATGATGTTGGTGTTATATCCGAAGGAATCGACGTTATGAACATAAGGTAGGAAACTAATTTTTCCAGTGAATTTCTTCCCCAAGCTACCATCCGTTTGTACATTCAAAATCTTGTATGGTGCATCGCCCAAGCCAATTGAAGCTTGCGGCGTAATGCGTCCTTCTTTTGAGATATTATTAATCTCGTTCCAATATTTGATGCGCTGAACATCAATGGCTTGAATCGCATTCGCTTGCCACAAGGTCCGGATACTGTCTGTCCATTGCTCATACAAATCAAATTGCTTAGGATTGGTCGTTGCTTTCTGCACCAATTCGGCTTCACCTCTTGGCTCAAATACTAAATTGATGCCCAGATCCGCCATGGCTTGTTTTCGAATGTCGTCCTGTAAAGTGACATGTGTCCCAATCACACGCAGCGTCGTTTTCGTTCTAGCGATCACATAAGGTGCATTGATCGTTGCCAAGCTAGCAGCGGTCACCTTGCCTGCAGTCATTAAAAAGCCCCGGCGATCGTTGCCTATATCAATTGACGAAGCCGCTTCGGGAACCTGGACATAGTTACTGTTATCAAGCTTCATTCATTCACCTCATTACATTGCTATTAAGGAAATCAAAACACCATCAATGACACTTCAAAACTAAGCCAAAAAAACAGCATCCGTCGATTCCTGATCCAAATTGGACATACCTTCAATGACATGTTGGACTGGTCCGAAAACCTTGAAAGTAGCCCGCCCCAAGACAATAGTACGAACGAGTATTTCACAAGCAATACTTGAAGACAAGCAACAATTTTCAACACTGTTGCTTTCGTAACTTTATGATGTCTTAGGATTAAGCTATATGCAAACATGGCACATTTATTTGTAATGGCGTCCTCGTTAGCGCGACGGGTCTGGGTGTCAATTGACCCAATATACGCAACTCAGATTGCGCGTATCGACAAGTGCATCAAACATAGAAAGCGCTTAAATCGATTATGCAGACTTTATTGACGCATCACAGATTATCAACAAGGCATCCACATCAGGTCGGCACAACAATGCTCTAACGCGATCTTCCAGTCGATCGAGCGGCATCACTAACGCCATTTGTCTATGATCCATTGTTCGCGTCGCACTGGTCGTGAAGCATCGAAAGCCTTGGGCTAGCAATTCTGCTTGCCGGGCATCCGCCAATGTCATTGCCATCTCACCGTCAAACAATTCAATCGGAATTTTTCCGTCACCTTGCATGAACTGCTGTAAGAACACAGGAATATGACGACGAGAGATCTCACCGCCGCCAAATAATGGCGAGAGATTCACTTCATTGATAATCGCACCGTTCTCATACCAAGGAACTGCAATATCTGGGGTGATGATGTCAATCCCGGCGACAGTCAAGCCAAACAATTCTGCGGCACGAATCGCGATGCTGACATTCTCGGGATGAATCGTATTCGATACATCTTCATCAACACCACCCCATGCAGTTGATTCAATTCTGCGCAAGCTGACTCGCTCTCCCTTTACTGGAATGTTACCGACATCCAAGCCGAGGCGTCGCAATTCTGCCAAGGCTAAATCATCGATCGGTACAATGCCAGACCGACGCCATGGTGGTAGGATATTCTGCACGTCGACCTCGCTGTCAACTAAGACTTTAACAGTCTGACGTCCATCGCCTACAACTAGCATCGGCAACCGCTTCAACGCATATAACACCGAACCGTTAGCAACAAAAATTCGATGACATACTCCCTGCACTTGCCGCTCGACGATAACTTGCTTACTAGGTGAAATGTCTAACGCCAATTGATAGGCTTGTTGTAATGATTTCAGATCAATAACATCGACAGTGACACCCTCACCGCGCTCTCTGTCCGAAGGCTTGACCACAACCGGAAATCCAATTTTGTTTGCAGTACTGACCAGTTGTGATTCCTTGTTTACGAGTTGATGAGTAGGTGCAGGCAGACCTGCCATACGCAATAATGCCGCCGTAGCTAGCTTATTCTGAGATAAGCGCGCACCAAGAAAAGAGTCTAATTCCGTAATGCTGCGATCGATCCGGCGCGCTTTGCTACCCCAGCCTAATTGATAGACACCGACACCAAGATGAGAAAATGGAATCCCCATACTGTGGGCTGCACGTAGGACATGCATGGTCGACTTGCCTGAATAGATATGCGATGACAAAATACGTTTCAATTTTTCTGCAATCGAATCAAACAGTTTGGTTTTGTTGGCTTCATTAGGCGATACGCGACAAGCCCATAAACAAGTCTCCATCACAAATTCAAGGACATAGCGATAAACAGCACTTGAAACATGATTGATGGATGGCACAGCAATGCTGAGAACAGCATTCGTCGAAGATTTGGAATTAAACTCTAAAGCCACGACGCGTATTGGGTCGAATACAGGCACATGAACAAGCTGCAAAAACTCTCGCAAGGTCACTACGATCATGTTGACCCAAGTTGATGCCCTCTCTCGAGGGTCATCCTCTATTTGCGTGGGAATACCGCTATGAGCGACTTCACCAAGATCAAATTTGAGTACATCCTGTAGCCAGGATCTGAGTGAAGCTAGCTCACTCGATGTTGGGACTTGTAGTTCGACTCTAAAGATAAATGATGGGGCATCAAGCAAACGCTTGAGTTGAGATGATGCATCAGTGTTCATATTGCCTGTTCGCCATTAATACGATGTTAATTACGTGCTTAATGTACCACAGCACTGCATCGACTTAACGAGAGTCAGTAAATCAAAACAAAGACATACTGACATCTCATAGCACAAACTGATGGTTCAGAATTTCTGTTTAGCCCGCTCCGCAAGCTTGGCTGCCGATGCTTCGAATCGCTCAAATCGACGATCAAGTTCAAGTCCTTGCTTGACCTTGTCTTCAGCACTCAAAAATGAATAGCGAATACTGTTGTAGACGGTTTTTTTCAGGGTGTCATACGATGGTTTGTAACGACTGGTGAATAGAAAGTATTCACGACTTAAATTATTACGAGATACACCAGCATCATCACTCGTAATCACGATAGGAACTTGATGCCGCAAATACATAGTGACTGGATGGGCGCGCTCTTTCAAACCTAAAATAAAAGCATTACTGGTCAGATTAATCTCAATCGGGACATTGCGATCGCGCAATTGCGCCAGCAGTTGATCTGGATTTGCCTCGTGCATGATTCCCACGCCATGTCCGATACGCTCGGCACCGGCGATCTGTAGCGCGCTACGTATATGATGTTGTAGATGTTCTGGCGGTGCTATACCCAAGGCAAGTTCACCCGCATGCAATGACAAACGAACTTTAGGAAAA
>JAYVHZ010000517.1:0-6451 GCA_043770645.1 Undibacterium sp.
GTTGATTATTACCTTAATAATGCCGAAGCGATCTCGAGACAAGTGAAATATATCCCACTGTCGCTGAAAGATTATCGTCACACGATGGTTAACTATAAAGTGAAAAAGACGGGTACTGCCTTCGGCGGTGAAGCTGAAGTTGGCGTCACGATCGAGGAATTATTAAAGCGTGAGCCTAAGAACTAATTAAGTCCAAAGTAGGCCTGTTGAAATACAGTCTTTTTTAAAAAAGCCGATCAATTGATCGGTTTTTTTTCACCTAGTGAATGGAGTCGTTAGAAATACGTCTCCGTGCTTTTGATGAAATTTATAGCACACCCACCGGCAATGCGGTCGTATCTTTAATCTGCTGCAAGGCAAAGCTAGATTTAACATCCAATACCGCAGGATGTTTCAACAATGTGTCCATCATGAAGCGCGAAAAGTGATTCATGTCTTCCACTCTTACCCTTAGCAAATAATCCATCTCACCCGTCATCGCGTAGCAGGCAACGACCTCTGGCCATTGTTCGACTGAGGCTGCGAAGTCGATGCGCGGTGAACGTGAATTTCCTTTTGCAGGTGTATCTGTGTGCTTTTCTAGGCGGACATTGATGTAGGCGAGTAAGCCTAATCCAATTTTTTCGGCTTCTATTAGCGCGACGTACTTGCGTATTACTCCACTGTCTTCTAGTCTCTTTATACGACGCAAACAGGGTGAGGGCGATAGATTGACCCTTTCCGCAACCTCTTGATTGGTGAGACGACCATCGACTTGTAAAATGGCTAAAATTTTACGGTCTATTTTGTCTAGTTCTATTTGAGGCATGTTGTGCTCTTTTTTGAATTAATTTGGCAATATTATTGCTCAAATAATCAATAATGTGCAGTAATTTGGAATTTTATGGCGTATTAGAGGCTTTATACTTGCGGTTTGATTTGGCGCAAAAAGTCCTTGTTTCGACGGAAGTACAAACCTTGTCGTGCAAAAAAACCAGCGTCAGGAAAAATTGACCGAATTGAACTTTAACCGGAGATGAGAAATGACAATCCAAACTTGGGAAAACCCGATGGGGACAGATGGCTTCGAATTTATCGAATACGCTGCACCAGAACCAAAAGAACTTGAAAAGCTGTTCATCGAAATGGGCTTCACTGCGATTGCAAAACATCGCACTAAGAATGTCACCTTATATCGCCAGGGCGAAGTTAATTTTCTGATCAATGCTGAACCAGATTCATTCGCCCAACGCTTCGCCCGCAAGCATGGCCCATCTGTTTGTGCCTTTGCGATCCGTGTCAAAGATGCGAATCACGCTTACAAACGCGCATTGGAACTCGGTGCTTGGGGCTTCGATAATCAAACTGGTCCTATGGAATTGAATATCCCAGCGATTAAGGGTATTGGCGATTCTTTAGTTTATTTCGTTGATCGTTGGCAGGGTAAAGATGGCGCCGCGCCTGGTGCGATCGGTAATATTAGTATTTACGATGCCGATTTCGTGGCGATCCCAGGAGTTGATCCAAATCCAGTCGGTCACGGTTTAACTTATATCGACCACCTTACGCACAACGTGCATCGTGGTCGTATGGCAGAGTGGTCCGACTTTTACGAAACCTTGTTTAATTTCCGTGAAATTCGTTATTTCGATATCGCTGGTAAATTGACTGGCTTGAAGTCGAAAGCGATGACGTCACCATGCGGCAAGATTCGTATTCCAATTAATGAATCATCTGATGATAAATCTCAAATCTCAGAATACCTCGATCTGTATCATGGCGAAGGCGTGCAGCATATTGCGATGGGTACAGATGATGTATATCAAACCATCCGCGATATGAAAGCGGCAGGCGTGAGTTTCCAAGATACGATCGATACATATTATGATTTGGTTGACCGTCGTTTGCCTGGCCATGGCGAAAACGTCGAAGAGTTACGCAAATTGCGTATCTTGATGGACGGTAAGAGCACAGAGACGTCACGTGAATTGTTATTGCAGATTTTTACGACCACAGTTATTGGTCCAATCTTCTTTGAAGTCATTCAGCGTAAAGGTGATCAAGGCTTTGGTGAAGGTAATTTCCGTGCCTTGTTTGAGTCGATCGAATTGGATCAAATCCGCCGCGGTGTGTTGAAAGACGATACAACGACAACAGCTTAATTTGTCACAAGCAAATTCTGCATAAAAAAATAAAAAAGCTAACAACACGTTAGCTTTTTTTTGGAGATAAATATGGATACCTCAGTTTCAAATGAAGATTTTCTCGCGACCGTTGCCGAGAAATCGAATGGTGCGGCATTGCGCGGCAACTACGAGCACATGGATGCGCATTATGTTGTGCAACAAGATTGGGCTGCTTATTCCGAAGCAGAACACGATTTGTGGCGCAAGTTATATCAGCGTCAGTTAGCGCTATTGCCAGGACGTGCCTGTGATGAATTCATCGAAGCACTTGCCAAGATGGATATTGGCGCTGGCATTCCTGTATTTGAGAAAACTTCCAAGGAATTATTTGCGGCAACGGGTTGGACCATCGTCGCTGTGCCTGGCTTGATTCCTGAATTAACTTTCTTCGATCATTTGGCCAATCGTCGTTTTCCTGTGACGGTGTGGTTACGTACCCCAGAAGAATTTAATTACATCGTTGAACCAGATGTGTTTCATGACTTCTTCGGTCACGTCCCTTTGTTGTTTAATCCTGTCTTTGCAGACTATATGCAACGTTACGGACAAGGCGGTTTGAAGGCCATGCGTCTTGGCGGCTTAAGTGAATTAGCACGTCTGTATTGGTACACGGTGGAATTTGGCTTGATCAATACGCCTGAAGGTATTCGCATTTACGGCGCGGGTATCTTGTCTTCTGGTGGTGAGGTTGAATACTGTCTGACACCAGGCACAAATTCACGTCATATTCGTTTGGACATCGAGCGTTGTCTACGTACCTTATACAAAATCGACTCTTATCAAGAGACCTACTTTGTGATTGATAGCTACCAGCAATTGTTTGATGGTACTGCGCCTGATTTCACACCAATTTATGAAAAATTAAAGGATATGGACGTACTTCCAGCGAATACTTTGCTGGCAGACGAAATTGAATTGTTATCTGGTGATTGATGTAGAGTTGGCTGCGAAATTAGCTGTGGAGTGATATTAATCATTTCGCAGCTTTTTTCATTGTTATTTTGCATTCCAAGCTTTTGGGATCCATCTTAGTGCTGAGTATCTTGAAATTGACTCGTATTTTTATACACACTAGATACGCCTTCTGGTCGAGTCTTGAAGCGGCGGTGGGTCCAAAAATATTCTGCTGGCATCTTGAGAATTTCCGATTCAATGTAGGCATTCATAAAGCGGGTTGAGTCGACAATATCTTGATGTGGGTAGTCTTCCCAAGCATGATCAAATTTCACATCCCAGCCATCGTAGCCGGGACGTATGCTGGCGACCACAGGAATCACCTTGGCATTTGTGGCAGCCGCAATGCGTGGTAGTGCTGTCAGTGTTGCTGCAGGTACGCCGAAGAAGGAAACAAACTCAGCGTCTTTGGCGCCAAAGTCCATGTCGGGCAACATGAAGAAAGGTAGATTTTCTTTCATCGCACGAATGATGGGTTTGACTCCTTCAGATCGAGAGAAAAGCTTCACAGGACGAAAACGGGAACGCCCGTTGCGCAAGGCTTTATCAAAAGTCTTATTTCTTTGTGTTGTGTAGATTGAGCACAGCGACGATTCCAGCATCACTGCAACGCCAGCCACATCCAGACTAACAAAGTGCGGGCACATAAAGATCGTTGGTGAGCTCGTCATTTCTGCCATCGGCATCGCATAGTCTACATGAATCAATTTACGCAAACGGCGTTCCGATGACCACCACAAAATGCCACGCTCCAGCACACTGCGCACATACACTTGGAAATGGCGCCGCGTGATCTTCTTTCTTTCTGATTCTGGCATTTGCGGAAAACACAAACGCAAATTCGTTAGGCAGATATGCCGGCGGCGACTTAACATTAAATATAAAAGACTCCCTAGGCCTTCACCAATACGCGCTAAGATCGGCAGCGGCAACCAGTGCAGCAACCACATAATCAGTACGGCAAATCTCATGCGTTTTCCTGTGAATTAATTTCGTCTGGACCAGTAACGCCATCGGGCTTTTTATAGCGGTGATAACTCCAGAAGTACTGACTTGGTACATTGGCGATGAGTTTTTCCATTGCTTGGTTAATTGCCCGTGCTTGCTGCGCGGCATCGCCATCCAACGACTCTGTAAAAGGAACAAAGCGTTGTACAAAGCCGCGTCCAAAAGGCAAGCGTTCTGCATAAGTCAGAATAATCGGCGCTCCGGTCATCGCCGCTAATTTTGCCGATAAAGTCATGGTGTAAGCAGGTTTGCCAAAGAAGTCAGCCCATACACCTTCGCCTTCTTGCGGAACTTGATCTGGTAATAATCCAATTGCTTCACCCCTTTTTAAGGCTTTTACTAATGCACGAACGCCAGATAAATTCGCTGGTGCTAACTTCATGCCACTTGATGCGCGTGCATCTTCTAGTAAGGGCTTCAAAGCATCTTTTTTCGGTTGTCGATATAAAACGGTCATTTTGGTGCGTAAGACAATCGATTGCCCGGTCACTTCAAAACACCCTAAGTGCGGCGTTAAAAATATCACGCCTTTTTTTGCATCAATTGCGGCCTGCGCGATTTCCCAGTTTTCTAAGCGAACCTTTGCAGCTAATCGTTCTGGTTTTGCCAACCAAATTAAAGGCAATTCCATAATGTTTTTGCCCGCTTCACGTAGAGCAATGCCGAGTTGAGGCTCATACGAAGCCAGTGCCATATTGCTGCGCATACGCTTACGATAAGTTGGCGACAGCGTATACACCAAGTAGCCGAGAGCGACCCCGATGAAGTGCAAAACAGGAAGTGGAAAGACCGATAAAAAGCGAAACAGACGAATTAGCATGAGTCTGAAAATGATGGTGGATTACTAAAAATGATGGATTCTTTTATATTGTCACACCTCAAAAATCTAAGGCAATTCGACACGAATCCTGTAAGAGGCGTAAAATAGCACAGATTGGCACCCGATAGAAATGCGGCGAAGTAATCAGCGCTCAGATCTCAGTGTAAAAAGGAGCCCCCGCCGAGTTAAATAGACAACTTGCGAAGCGGGTAATAAATTTCGCTAAAGCGTCGCAGGAACTCTTTCTTACTGCGACTTTACGTCACATTTTATAGGAGCCTGCGATGGCAAATGATTTTCTCTTCACCTCAGAATCCGTTTCTGAAGGCCACCCCGACAAAGTTGCAGATCAAATTTCTGATGCAATTTTGGATGCGATTTTTGAACAAGACCCACGCTCCCGTGTTGCTGCTGAAACCTTAGTCAATACTGGCTTAGTGGTTTTGGCAGGTGAGATCACCACGAACGCCCACGTCGATTACATTCAAGTGGCACGCGATACAATCAAACGTATCGGTTACGACAATACAGAATACGGTATCGATTACAAAGGCTGCGCCGTTTTAGTCGCTTACGACAAACAATCTAACGACATTGCGCAAGGTGTTGATCATGCCTCTGACGACCATTTAAATATCGGCGCTGGCGATCAGGGTTTGATGTTTGGTTATGCTTGTGATGAAACCCCAGAACTCATGCCGGCACCGATTTACTATGCGCATCGCTTGGTAGAACGTCAGGCGCAATTGCGTAAAGATGGTCGTTTGCCTTTCTTGCGTCCGGATGCGAAAGGTCAGGTCACGATGCGTTATGTCGATGGCAAACCGCATAGTATCGATACGGTAGTATTGTCAACCCAGCATAGCCCCGATCAAAGCGACGGCAATAAGATGAAGCCCTCGTTTATCGAAGCGATCATTGAAGAAATTATCCGTCCAGTATTGCCAGCAGAATGGTTGAAAGATACCAAATTCCTGATTAACCCGACAGGCCGTTTTGTCGTTGGTGGTCCACAAGGCGATTGCGGCTTGACTGGTCGTAAAATTATTGTTGATACCTACGGCGGTGCATGCCCACATGGCGGTGGTGCTTTCTCTGGTAAAGACCCTACAAAAGTGGATCGTTCTGCTGCGTATGCAGCGCGCTACGTGGCGAAAAATATCGTTGCCGCTGGTTTGGCAAAGCAATGTCAGATTCAAGTGGCGTATGCGATTGGTGTCGCGCGTCCTATGAATGTCACGGTGTACACGGAAGGCACGGGCGTGATTCCTGATGAGCAAATCGCGGCGTTGGTGGACGAGATGTTTGATTTGCGCCCACGTGGCATTATTCAAATGCTGGATTTATTACGCCCTATCTATCAAAAAACAGCGGCTTATGGTCACTTCGGACGTGAAGAGCCAGAGTTCACTTGGGAACGTACCGACAAGGCGCAGGCTTTGCGCGCTGCTGCTGGCTTGTAATTTGTTGGATTATTCTTCATGTTGAAACGTCAGTTGGTTTT
>JAYVHZ010000518.1:0-3281 GCA_043770645.1 Undibacterium sp.
CAAATACATTGCTGCCGCCGCAAAGCGCAATCATTTTCGAAATAAAATGTTCATGATTAACCGTCATTAACGGACTCTTAATCATTTGATGAAATACCCTAAGTGGTTTTTCATTATCACGTAATTGATACTGATTTTTTAGATTTTGTAAGCGTTCTTTGAACTCTTTTGAGGTTCTTAGGCCGACATCTTGCGTTCCACTCAGTATTGCAATTTTCTCGATTGAACTTGCAATATTTTCGTAATTGAGGGGATCACTTTCGAATACAGTAATTTTGTTGTCGCGCAATTTCTTTGCGAGAAGTTTTGCATTTCCAGTTCCCCAGATAACTACCAAATCTGGTTTGAGCGCCAATAAGCGTTCTAAATCAAGCGCGAAAATATTGCCAATCGAGGTGATCTTTTTTGCCTCTTCAGGAAAATCACTATATTCACTAACCCCTACTAGAAAATTGCCTGCACCTGCCGCGAAAACCAATTCAGTGACATGGGGCGCGAGGCTGATAATGCGTCTTGCTGGTTTTTCGAGAGTGACTGCGCGTTGACCATCGTCGATAACTTTAATGCTTGCCTGTGCTTGAAATGGTGTAGCAAAGCAAAGCAAAATGGCTGCGATGCAATTCAGGAAAAACTTTAACAGTTGAGGTGGAATTGTGATTGTCACAGGTGGCCTAGATTTCTAAATTATCGATCAAGCGGGTGTTGCCGAGCTTTGCTGCACTCAAGACAACTAGCGGCTCATTCTTCTCTAAATCTTCCAAGCTAGGCGCTTGCAAATTTGAACGTTTGCGAATCGCAACGTAATCAGGTTTCCAAGAACGCTCAGAAAGTATTTGCATCGCTTTTTGTTCTATTTCGAGAAGTGTCGTGCCACCAGTTCGCACTCGATCTGCAACATTGTTGAGTACTCGATAAAGGGTCGGTGCTTCAATTCTTTCTTCGGTACTCAAGTAGCCGTTGCGGGATGATAGTGCGAGTCCATCTTCGGCGCGCCAAGTTTCAGCAGCAATGATCTCTGTTGGCAAAGCAAATTGCTTTGCCATCTTTCGAATAATCATTAATTGTTGGTAGTCTTTTTTTCCAAAGACAGCGACGCGCGGCTGCACGCACGAAAAAAGCTTAAGCACCACAGTGCTGACGCCATTAAAGAAGCCAGGGCGGAATTCTCCTTCTAGAATATCGCCAAGATCATTCGGTGGCTGTACTCGATATTCTTGAGGTTCCGGATATAAGTCTTTTTCCGTCGGAGCGAATAATACGTAAACGCCTTCTTTTTCTAATTTTTCGATGTCAGCTTGAAATGTTCGTGGATATTTATCGAAGTCTTCATTGGGGCCAAATTGCAATCGATTCACAAAAATAGAAGCGACAACAGGATCTCCATGTCGACGTGCAAGGCGCATCAGTGATAAGTGACCTTCGTGTAAATTGCCCATCGTCGGAACAAAAGCTGTGCGTAACTGGCCGCGTAGTTGATCGCGTAGTTCTTCAATGGAGGAAATGATTTTCATTTGAGTAGAGAAGGAGGTAAGTAATTTGTGACAGCAAAATCAAGCCGGTGCGTAAGCCAAACGAACATAAATCGGGGCAAAGGCTTCCGCTTGGGTAATTTCTATTAGTGTTTCTTTGGCTAGTTCGAGTAGGGCGACAAAATTGACGACCAAGACAGGAGCACCTCGACCAAGGTCGAATAAATCAGCAAATTCGACAAATTTGCTTGATTGTAATCGACGCAAAATGCTGCTCATATGTTCGCGTACTGATAATTCTTCACGACTGATTTTGTGATGAGCGACCAATTTAGCCCGCCCCAAAACATCTGCCCATGCTTGTTGTAAGTCCGCTACTCGAACTTCGGGCCAATGTAGTATCGTATTTTGTTCGATGAAAACCTGCGCATGTAAAAAGTCTCGCCCCAGTTGTGGGACTGCGTTTAAATCATAAGCCGCTAGCTTCATTTGTTCGTATTCTAGAAGGCGGCGGACAAGTGCTGCACGAGGATCGTCTGCTTCTTCACCTTCTTGGGACTTATTGCTTGGAACAAGCATGCGTGACTTAATCTCAATCAGCATCGCGGCCATTAGTAAATATTCGGCAGCTAGTTCTAAATTGTGTTCGCGAATTTGATCCACGTATTGCAGATACTGAAGCGTTACCTGCGCCATAGGAATATCGAGAATATTGAAATTCTGTTTGCGAATTAAATATAGCAACAAGTCAAGGGGACCTTCAAAAGCTTCCAAAAAAATCTCTAAAGCATCTGGAGGGATATAGAGATCATTTGGAAGTTTGAATAAAGGCTCTCCATAAAGCTTAGCGAATGCCAAACCATCAACGACATTTGGCGTGCTATCAATCGCACCAATGATAGGCAGCTCTGTGGCTGGTAAATTTTGCGTAGACATGCGCCTGAGTTTTCGAAGCTAAGGGAAAAGTTAAATCATATAGCTTCGATATTAATTAATTTTTGTTTTGATAGACATAAGCTTGCTGATTTACACTAGCTTCAGCAGTACGGCGTTGCGATTCAAGGTCAATCGGGGCTTTATCCCATAACAAAGCACGGCCATCACGCTGGCTTTGTTCTAATCGCGGATTTGCTTCTTTCAAACTACTCAGAAATTGGGTAGCTTCGGATTGATAGAGAGAAAATTGTTTGGAGAATTTCATTGTTTTTCAATCGAAAAATAATAATTGCTGATGAGTTCTTAGCTTTAATTAGGAAATTGGGAAATGCTCTATATTTTACCTTGTAATCGCGACGTGCTTGATTAATAGAATGGATATTCTTGGGAAATGTTGTGTTCCTATTGATATGAATTGAGTTACTTAGCGCAGTTAAGCAAATTTTTAGGAAGGCTTCGATGGTAGTGTCGTGGTGGCTTTACGTTTTTTATGAAAGAGCATAGAGTTTAGCAAGCCTTCGAAAACCTAGTCATAATCATGCAAGTGTGTTTTTGCAGGGAATATTTCCTATCAAAAAATGCATCATAACCTCAACAGGAGTGTATCAATGAAAGTTCGTTTAACTGGTTTAGCTTTAATTTTGATGGCAAGTGCGGTCAGTCTTGCGACTGCTCCAGTGTTGGCCGGTGCGCCGTTGGTAAAGGCCGCCGCACCTGGATATTATCGTGTGATGTTGGGTGATTTTGAAGTGACTGCGTTATCGGATGGGGTTGTCGCTTTACCTGTCGATAAATTACTGACAAACACTAAGCCAGAAAAAACATTAAAGGCGCTACAAAAATACCATTTGAGTTCACCGACAGAAACCTCGGTCA
>JAYVHZ010000519.1:0-4356 GCA_043770645.1 Undibacterium sp.
CGCTGCATCTTCGCGCTGCGTCAATAATTCTTCAGGCAAATTCCAGAGCTTGGCGAACAAGTGGTTATAACTGCGAATGCCGCCGTCTAAGTCGGTCACCAAAATACCGTCCGCAGTTGATTCCAAGGTGGCGCGTAACTCAGCGATCAGTTTTTCTAACTCAGTCTCCACATGACGTTGTTCAGTGTGATCACGAATCGCCACCAAATAGACTGTAGACGCTTGATCGAGGCGCACAAGACTAACTCTGCGCACCACTTGTACGATACTGTCATCGGCGCGTTTTAGTAGGGTTTCTGAATAAATGTTGTTGGATAAACCCGCAGCAACATCCTCCCAAAAAAACATATCTTCAGGTGAAGATGCGAGATCCACCACCGGCATGCCAATCAAGCTATTTGGCGGCAATCCCAATAATTTATGCGCTGAACGATTGGCTGCCAGAATCTCCAAATGAAGAGGATCGACTAGCAGCACACCTTCTAACAGGCCTTCAATTAGGGCTTCCCATTGTCCTTGCATCATGACAATGGCCCTGGCAAATTGGCGCTTAAAGAAGACGCATCGCTGGCACGCTCAAAGAAATAGCAAAGCCGTTTACGCGGGGACAAATAATCGTAGGCCGCCTTTGGCAACTGTATCGGTTTAAGGCTGCGCCGAATTCCGATTTGAGTTTCATTTTCGAGATTCATCATGAGCGCATCTTCACGCGGAATGTGCGGATCGTGAATAATCACTTTTGGCTTAATTGGCCGCGCTGAATTAACGGAAACGACTAGTGCATAGCGTTCGTCACTGAGCTGAACTACCGAGCCTGGCGGGTAAATTCCCATCATCTTGATGAAAGCAGTTAAGGTCGGCGCGTCAGATTGCGTTTTATTCTTGGTAAATAGTTGGGACAGCGCCTCATGCGGCGTGAGTGCAAGCGCAACATTGCTGGGATTACATAAATTATCGAAGCGATTAACTAAGGAAATAATCCTACTAAGCTGCGTCATTTTTTCACCGTGAATATGGCTGGGATAGCCACTGCCATCAGCATACTCATGGTGCTGCGCAATGAGTAGGGTCGCATTCGCTGACAACTGCAGCTTGCGTGCAATGTTCACGCCATGAGCAACATGACTTTGATACAGTTGTCGCTCCGCCGGGCTACTTTGCTCATCTACCCAACGCAAACGATCAGGCAATTCCATTTTGCCGACATCATGCAGCAAAGCACCAATACCCAGCTCGAGCATATCGTCTTTTGGTAACGCCAAGGCGTTCCCCAACAGAAGAGAAATCAAGGTGACATTGACGCTATGCAAAGCGGTTTTTTCACCTGCCTTTTCAGAAAGCAAACGGATCGCGGCTTCTTCTTCGCTCAAAATTCCTTGTAGCATACCCTGCACCAATTGATTCGCCGTGTCGCGTGCTAATAAAGGTTGGGCATGAATGATCTCCGTCAAATGCTTGAATTCTTGGCTTGCCTGACCGAATTGACGTTCGCATTGCATCAAGCTGGCTTGCTGCTGATGTAATAGGGCTTTTCGTTGTTTGGCCGCGAGCTCCTCTGGAGTTTCACTGGCTATACGCGATTGTACCGGAGAGGCAATAACTGCCGCCGACTGCAAATGACTTCTCTCGGGCGCATATCGGATTTTTTGTAAGCCTAAACCGCGTAGTTTTTGAATTTGATCTTGGGTGCGGATTTCAAAGCTATTGACCGGAAACGGATGATCCATCCAACCGACATCGAGATAGATGTACATCCCTATCTGCAGATTGTCTGGACTGATAAATTGAGCGTTGACTTCGGCCATTGCGCGCGCACTTTAGGAAGTGAGTTATGATGAAAGAAAAAAGTTTCTTATAATCAAGTGTTTTAGTATATGCCAAAAACGCCGAAAATACCCCGTCTGGCGCAAGTAAGCAGCAATTATTCAAAAAATTTCGCCCTTGCGTTGTATTCACATCGCCGATTTGGCTGTTTTTCTTTGACTTCGTTCAGATGCTACGTGCGTTCACGCAACAACACCTAAAATTAGGCTTGATTTTTCATTCTCAGAATTAAGGTTGTCTTCATGTTACTCGCCGTATTAACAGATTTACATGCCAATCGCGAAGCCCTAGTAGCCTGTCTAACCCATGCGCAGGAACGCTCAGTAGATCAATATGCTTTTCTAGGCGATCTAGTCGGCTACGGCGCCGATCCAGCGTGGGTGATTGACACAGTCATGGCGTATGTCAATCGTGGTGCTTATGTCCTGATGGGTAATCACGACCTCGGCGTCTTACAAGATGGTCGCAAAGACATGAATCCGAATGCGCGTTTTGTGGTGGATTGGACCCGTCAACAACTAGATCAAGGACAACTCGATTTCATCCGTGATTTACCTATGCAATTTGAGATTGAGGACAATTTATTCGTGCATGCCAATGCCTGGGCACCCGACCGCTGGGAATACGTCGATGGCACCATGGAAGCGGCGCGCAGCATGCGGGCCACGACTGCCAATATCACATTTTGCGGGCATGTCCACACCCCAAGTTTGTATCACATGAGTCATGCGGGAAAAGTCGGTAGTTTTACGCCAGTTTCCGATTTGAGCGTGCCCTTGAGCAAATTGCGCCGTTGGTTGGTGCAGCCGGGCTCAGTGGGTCAACCTAGGGACGGCAATCCCGCCGCCTGTTACGCCATCTTTGATACACAACAATCCGAACTGACTTTTTTCCGCGTACCTTACGACACAGAAACTGCGTCACAAAAAGTGCTCGCGGCTGGTTTGCCAGCCAGTCTGGCACAACGATTAATTCACGGGGGATGAATGCTCATGTCGGAGTCAAAGTCAGATAGCACACCAACGGCAACTGCCGCCGAACCGGTAACAAAACTGAGTCGACTACAAATCGGCATGGTGGTCGATGGTTATCAGTTGGAAGAAAAGCTACACATAGGCGGTATGGCGGCATTGTGGCGTATCACCGACTTGCAACAACGATTTGTTGACACCCAAGGCAATACCCCGGCGCTGATCATGAAAGTGCCGCTGATGTTCAGCATCGATGATCCGACCGCGATCGTCGCCTTTGAAGTCGAGCAAATGATTATGCCTAAGCTCAAAGGCAAACATGTGCCTAAATATTATGACGCGGGCGATTTTGATACCCAACCCTTTATCGTGATGGAACATATCGGCGGTGTCTCTTTACGCACTCGCTTTGATGCCGCACCATTACCAATCGATGAGGTAGTCAAGATAGGGATTAAAGTCGCAACGGCTCTACAAGATTTGCACAGACAACATGTCATGCATTTAGATCTGAAGCCATCCAATATAATGTTTCGCGCTGATGGTGATGCGGTATTGATTGATTACGGACTTTCACGGCATGACAAACTGCCCGATTTGCTAGGCGAAGAGTTTCGCTTGCCTATGGGTACTGGCCCTTACATCGCGCCCGAACAAGTTTTAGGCATCCGAAATGAACCACGCAGCGATCAATTTTCTCTCGGTGTTTTGTTGTATCACCTAGCCACTGGCGAGCGCCCGTATGGTCATCCAACTTCTGTATCCGGATTGAAAAAACGCTTGTATCGCGATCCGATTCCACCGCGCAACCACAATTCTGAGATCCCCAATTGGTTACAAGAAATCATCTTGCGTTGTCTGGAAGTCGATCCCAAAGCGCGCTTTGATACGGCGGCGCAATTGGCATTGATGTTGCAAAATCCGGAACAATTGCGCTTAACTGCGCGTGCTGACAAAACCGGGCAAGATGGTTTTATGTCGGTCTTAAAAAGACGCTTTCAAGCAGCAGGCGCTGAGCCGTTTGCGCAATATAGTGTGTCAGATCATTTGTCGCAGTCACCGATTATCATGGTGGCCTTACATTTAAGCGAAAGTAATACCGAGTTGGCAGATGATATCCGCATGATCACCCGTCGCTTACTGCAAACCGAACCCGGCGCCCGCTTAGCCTGTGTCACGATTCGTAAAACCAGCCGGATTGGCCTCGATGATGGGATGGTGCAAGATGGCCAAAATGTGCACGTTAAACAGTTGGTCGAACTCAAACATTGGGCGCGTCCGTTGCTTGTGCGCAACGACAAAATTACCTTTCATGTACTAGAAGCGCACGATCCTGCTGCCGCGATTATCGACTACGCGCATAATAACAACGTCGATCAAATTATTATTGGTTCGCGTGGAAGCTCGACCTTACGCCGCTATTTGGGTAGCGTATCCGCGCAGGTGGTAGCAGAGGCGGAATGTACCGTCACTGTGGTCAAACAAAGACGCGAGTAAGTTCCGTCCTTTTTTTGGAAATGCAGGCATGCCTTACTCGGTACGAGATTTTCTTGAGATGACA
>JAYVHZ010000520.1:0-19614 GCA_043770645.1 Undibacterium sp.
GCCGTTGCTGAGCGTGGAGCGAGTTTCGTTTACTTATGGCGATAGGGCGGTGGAGTTACGGCGTGGTTTGTATTTAACGAATGCGCATCATTATCGAAATGAATTGAGTTGAACCGCATGCTCGCGCAGGATTGAACCAGATTATTTGCTTAAATCTTGATCAAATCGAAGAATAATTCTCAGAAAACCGTCAAATCAGTTGGTGCAATGCATCAAAATAGGCGAAAATTATAGAGTTGTAGTGCTGAGTCATTTTGGGGGAGTTTATTTATGTCTGAAGTTGTTAAAAATAAGAAGCGTTTTGGTGTGATGCGCCTTTCTGATGCAGTTTTTGGTGGTTACCGACTACCACTAGCAGGATTTGTATCGATTTTGCATCGTATAAGTGGCATGTTGATGTGTTTGCTGTTGCCATTCGCCTTGTACTTGCTTGATCAAAGTCTTCGCTCAGAAGTGTCATTCGCTATGTTGCATGTTTTCTTCGCATCGACGCCGGTCAAGCTCGTTGTGTTGGCATTGGTGTGGGCGTATTTGCACCATTTCGCTGCAGGTGTGCGCCACTTGTTAATGGATTTTCATATTGGTTTAGACAAAGATAGTGGTCGTCAATCAGCGGTCGCGGTGTTGTTCGTGAGCTTGAGCTTGACGGCTCTCGTTGCATTGAAATTGTTTGGAGTATTCTAAAAATGGCGAATAATAATATTGGGTCAAAACGCTTGGTTGTTGGCGCAGGATATGGCATGCGCGATTGGTTGGCGCAACGCATTACAGCCATTTTGATGGCGGTTTATACCGTCGTACTATTGGTTTTATTTTTTTCTTCGAGTGAATCGAGTTACGTTGCTTGGAGTGGTATTTTCGCGATGCAATGGTTCAAGTTGTTGACGTTCGCGGTCATTATTGCTTTGCTCTATCACGTATGGATAGGCATGCGTGACGTTTGGATGGATTATGTGACGCATTCAGTGGTATTGCGTTTGTTGTTTCAGGTCGCCACTATCGTGTGGTTGATCGCTTGTGCTGGCTACGCCGCACAGATTTTGTGGAGAGTGTAATCGTGGCTGCAATCAAGTCTGCAATCCCTTCCCGTCGCTTTGATGCGGTCATCGTCGGTGCCGGTGGATCCGGTATGCGCGCATCTTTACAATTGGCAGAAGCTGGTCTTAATGTGGCAGTTCTGTCAAAAGTTTTTCCAACCCGTTCACATACTGTTGCAGCACAAGGTGGTATTGGTGCGTCACTCGGCAACATGTCTGAAGATAATTGGTTCTGGCACATGTTCGACACCGTTAAGGGGGGCGATTACCTAGGAGACCAAGATGCAATCGAATTCATGTGTCGTGAAGCGCCGAAAGTTGTGTACGAATTAGAACATTTTGGTATGCCTTTCGACCGTAATGCTGACGGCACTATTTATCAACGTCCATTCGGTGGTCACACTGCTAATTTTGGTGAAAAGCCAGTGCAGCGTGCTTGTGCCGCAGCTGATCGTACTGGTCATGCACTGTTGCATACGCTGTATCAACGCAACGTTCGTGCTCGTACGCATTTCTTCGTGGAGTGGATGGCGATTGATTTGATTCGCGATGCATCAGGTGATATTTTGGGTGTCGTGGCACTGGAGATAGAAACCGGCGAAGTGATGATGCTGGAAGCTAAAACAACGATGCTTGCAACTGGTGGTGCTGGTCGTATTTTCGCCGCGTCGACGAATGCTTTTATCAATACCGGAGATGGTATGGGCATGGCAGCGCGCGCTGGTTTGCCGCTGCAAGATATGGAATTCTGGCAATTCCATCCTACTGGTGTCGCTGGTGCTGGTGTTTTGATTACTGAAGGCGTGCGTGGTGAGGGTGGGATTCTAGTGAATAGTCAGGGCGAACGATTCATGGAGCGCTATGCGCCGACATTGAAAGATTTGGCGCCGCGCGATTTTATTTCTCGCTCAATGGATCAGGAAATCAAAGAGGGTCGCGGTTGTGGTCCAAATAAAGATCACGTGTTGCTTGATTTGCGCCATATTGGTGCCGAAACAATTCAAAAACGTCTTCCTTCTATTTTGGAAATTGGGCATAAGTTTGCCAACGTGGATGCGACGAAAGAACCGATTCCAGTCGTTCCAACGATTCACTATCAAATGGGTGGTATCCCGACCAATATTCATGGTCAGGTTGTCTCAACCAAAAATGGCGTGAATGAAGTTGTGAATGGTTTGTATGCAATCGGAGAGTGTGCTTGCGTATCTGTACATGGTGCAAATCGTTTGGGTACTAATTCGCTGTTAGATTTGATCGTATTTGGTCGTGCAGCAGGCAATCATGTTGTTGCAAGTAATTTGAAATCACGCAGCAACAAAGATTTACCGAAAGATGCCGCTGATTTGGCAATGTCTCGTTTATCGACATTAGAAAACAGCACAGGTACGGAACGCGTACAAGATGTTGCGAACGCAATTCGCGGCACTATGCAACAGTACTGCGGCGTATTCCGTACGGATGAATTGCTGCAAACTGGCGTTGAGAAAATTATGGAATTGGATGAGCGCCGTAAGCACGTTTCTTTCAAAGATAAATCCAAAGTATTCAACACAGCACGTGTCGAAGCTTTGGAATTGGATAACTTGATCGAAACAGCAAAAGCGACAATTACTTCCGCAAACGCACGTAAAGAATCTCGCGGTGCACATGCACATCGTGATTATGAAAAGCGTGATGATGAAAACTGGATGAAGCACACTTTGTGGTATTCAGAGGGTAATCGCTTAGATTACAAACCAGTTGTGACTAAGCCGCTCACGGTGGAAACCTTCCAACCTAAAGCACGTACATTCTAAAGAGATCACTATGGCACGTACATTAAAATTTAAAATCTATCGCTACGATCCGGACAAGGATGCGAAGCCTTACATGCAAGACCTGACGGTGGAATTGCAAGACACAGACAAGATGTTGCTCGATGCATTGCAACGTATTAAAGCCGACGTTGATGATTCTTTGGCGCTGCGTCGCTCATGCCGTGAAGGTGTATGCGGCTCTGACGCGATGAATATCAATGGTAAGAATGGTTTGGCTTGTACTACCAATTTGAATGAGTTGACTGAACCTATCGTATTGCGTCCATTGCCAGGTTTGCCTGTGATTCGCGATTTGATCGTGGATATGACGCAATTTTTCAAACAGTACAATTCGATCAAACCTTACCTGATCAATGACAGCATTCCGCCTGAAAAAGAACGTCTGCAATCTCCAACTGAACGTGAAGAGTTGGATGGCTTGTATGAATGTATTTTGTGCGCATGCTGCTCAACTTCATGTCCGTCATTCTGGTGGAATCCTGATAAATTCGTTGGCCCAGCTGGCCTGTTGCAGGCTTATCGTTTTATTGCTGATTCACGTGATGAAGCAACGGGTGCGCGTTTGGATAATTTGGAAGATCCTTATCGTTTATTCCGCTGCCATACAATTATGAACTGCGTTGATGTCTGTCCTAAAGGCTTAAATCCTTCCCGAGCAATTGGAAAGATTAAAGAGCTCATGGTAAGGCGAGCAGTGTAATTTGTTTCGACGTGTCGCGTTAATCGTGACAGATTATCGCATTAAATTGTCCTGTGCCAGATTGATTGGATTCAAGATTCGTCAATCTGGGCAATGAAAGAGATAGGAAAAATCATGTCAGGTGTCATGTCTGGCCTGCATCAAAGTGACCCCGTGAATCGGTCGCGCTTACGCTGGCGAGCGCGCCGCGGCTTGCTAGAAAACGATTTAATACTCACGCGATTTTTAGATGCGCATGAGGAAACGATGTCGGATGAAGAGGTGGATGCCTTTAGTCGCTTGATGGATATTTCCGATAATGCTTTAATGGATTTGTTGATGGGAAAAAACGAGCCAGAGGATCAGCTCGACTTGCCTCACGTTAAAGCAATGCTAACGCGTCTGCGCTCTGCATAAGATTTTTGTACTTTTTTTGATCGCATTTTTTTGCGCATTTTTTCACTAACGACTCACCTGCAACGAAGGAAGAGCCATGACTAACTCTGAAACAAAAGCAACGCTATCATTTTCTGATGGCTCCCCGTCGATCGAGATGCCTATCTACAAAGGTTCTATTGGACCTGACGTAATCGATATTCGTAAGTTGTATGGCTCCACTGGAAAATTTACTTATGATCCTGGTTTCATGTCGACGGCGGCATGTAACTCTTCAATTACCTATATCGATGGCGATAAAGGTGAGTTGTTATATCGCGGCTATCCAATTGAGCAATTGGCGCAAAATGGTGGTGATTTTCTTGAGTCTTGCTATCTATTATTGAATGGTGAATTGCCAAACGCTCAACAGAAGGATAAATTTGTTGATACCGTGACTAAGCACACGATGGTGCACGAACAGATGCAATTTTTTTTCCGCGGCTTCCGTCGTGATGCGCATCCGATGTCAGTGTTGGTCGGTACAGTCGGTGCTTTGGCATCCTTCTACCATGACTCATTAGATATCAACGATGCGCATCACCGGGAAGTGTCTGCGATTCGCTTGATCGCGAAGATGCCAACTTTGGTAGCGATGGCGTACAAATATTCTATTGGCCAACCATTCGTCTATCCACGCAATGATTTGTCATATAGCGCGAATTTCATGTACATGATGTTCTCCAATCCATGTGAGCCTTACAAAGTCAATGAAGTTTTGGTACGCGCTTTGGATCGCATTTTGATTTTGCATGCAGATCACGAACAAAATGCATCGACATCGACAGTACGTTTGGCTGGTTCATCTGGTGCCAATCCATTTGCTTGTATTGCGGCGGGTATTGCTTGCTTGTGGGGTCCTGCACACGGTGGTGCGAATGAAGCGGCGTTGAGTATGTTGGAAGAAATCGGCTCAGTCGATAATATTGGGCATTTCATTGAACAAGTAAAAGATAAAAATTCCGGTGTGAAATTGATGGGTTTTGGTCATCGCGTTTATAAAAACTACGACCCACGTGCCAAATTGATGCGTGAAACTTGCTACGAAGTTTTGAACGAGCTTGGTTTGCAAGATGATCCATTGTTTAAGTTAGCGATGGCATTGGAAAAAATTGCATTAGAAGACGACTATTTCGTCTCGCGTAAATTGTATCCAAACGTCGATTTCTACTCTGGTATCGTACAGCGCGCATTGGGTATTCCAACTGCGTTGTTTACAGGCATCTTTGCATTAGCGCGTACAGTTGGTTGGGTCGCGCAATGGAAAGAAATGATTTCGGATCCGGAACAAAAAATTGGTCGTCCACGTCAGTTATTTGTTGGCTCAACACAGCGTGACGTTCCAGCAATCGATAAGCGTTAAATCGAACTGCTAACCTAAAGTGGCAATCAGAAACGACAATATTAAATATTTAAGTAATTAGATATATTTTATAAAAGCGAGTAGAAATTACTCGCTTTTTTTATGGCGAAATATGTTATTCTCGCGTTTGATGTTGAAAGTCAATATTCCTCCTGCTTATTTGAAGTGGTATTTGTTTTCGTACCAAGTCAAAGTCTGGGTTGAAAGTAGAATTTCGAATGAGTCCTTCCCCACAACTTGATGTGCAATCCGCTAAACGGTCAGGCCGTGTCGCGGAAGGTTAGATTAACCCGCTAATCTCGCGAAGCGCGAAGAAAGGTGAGCAATATGATGCAACAATATAACGCTAACTCGTATCTGTTCGGCGGCAATGCGCCGTATGTTGAAGAACTGTATGAAGCGTATCTAGATAATCCTGGTTCTGTGCCAGAAAATTGGCGTGCCTACTTCGATGCCATGCAACATGTTCCTGCTGTTGATGGATCCGCCAAACCTGACGTCGCACACGCGCCAGTCATCGCGTCTTTTGCCGAACGCGCAAAACAAGGCCCTATTCGTACTATTAGTGCTGCAGGTGATGCTGAATTGGGTCGCAAACGCGTCGCCGCTCAGCAATTAATCGCCGCTTACCGCTTCTTAGGTAGTCGCTGGGCAAACTTAGACCCGTTGCAACGCCAAGAACGTCCGCCATTACCAGAATTGGAGCCAAGCTTCTATGGTTTGACGGATGCCGATATGGACACGCAGTTTAATATCAGTAACACTTATTTTGGGCCAGAGACCGCCTCTTTACGCGACTTGCTCAATTCCTTACGTGATACTTATTGTCGCTCTATCGGTGCCGAGTTCATGTATATCAGCGATCCGACCGAAAAGCGTTGGATGCAAGAAAAACTCGAATCTATTCGTTCTACACCAAGTTTTACTGCTGAGAAGAAGAAACACATTCTCGATCGTTTGACAGCAGCAGAAGGTTTGGAACGTTACTTACACACACGCTATGTCGGTCAAAAACGTTTCTCACTCGAAGGTGGTGAAAGCTTTATCGCTTCTATTGACGAAACAATTCAACGCGCTGGTGAACGTGGTGTTGAAGAAATCGTTATCGGTATGGCGCATCGCGGTCGTTTGAACGTGTTGGTCAATACCTTGGGCAAAATGCCACAAGATTTGTTTGCTGAATTTGAAGGCAAACATGGCGATGATTTGCCAGCAGGTGACGTTAAATATCACCAAGGTTTCTCCTCCGATGTATCAACACCTGGCGGCCCGGTTCATTTGTCTTTAGCATTTAATCCATCTCATTTGGAAATCGTTAATCCAGTGGTAGAAGGTTCTGTTAAAGCACGTATGGAACGTCGTGGCGATAAAGATGGTGCACAAGTGTTGCCAATCTTGGTTCACGGTGATGCAGCTTTTGCCGGTCAGGGTGTCGTGATGGAAACCTTGAATCTCGCCCAAACACGTGGCTATGGCACAGGCGGTACAGTACATATTGTTATTAACAACCAAATTGGTTTCACAACCTCTGATCCACGTGATGCGCGTTCGACTTTGTATTGCTCAGACGTCGTAAAAATGATCGAGGCACCAGTTTTACATGTCAATGCGGATGATCCAGAGGCGGTCGTTTTGGCGACACAAATCGCGCTTGATTATCGTATGATTTTCAAGAAAGACGTTGTCGTCGACATTATCTGCTACCGTAAATTGGGTCATAACGAACAAGATACGCCAGCATTGACGCAACCATTGATGTACAAAAAAATCGCGCAGCATCCAGGTACTCGTAAGATGTACGCGGACAAGTTAGCGGCGCAAGGTACGATCGCCACCGAAGTCGGTGATGAAATGGTCAAAGCCTTCCGTGATGCGATGGATGCAGGCAAACATACTGTTGATCCAGTTATTTCTAACTTCAAGAATAAATTTGC
Organism: Undibacterium sp.; assembly: GCA_043770645.1. Taxonomy (GTDB): domain Bacteria; phylum Pseudomonadota; class Gammaproteobacteria; order Burkholderiales; family Burkholderiaceae_D; genus Undibacterium. Next base: position 7,266 of record JAYVHZ010000520.1, read on the forward strand.
AGTTGATTGGATTCCATTCTTGAACAAGAAATGGACCGATGCTGCAGATACTGCTGTTCCAACGACCGAATTGAAACGTTTAGCTGAACGTATCACCACCATTCCAGCGGATTTCAAACCACATAGCTTAGTTGAAAAAGTCTTAGGTGACCGTGCTGCGATGGGTCGTGGTGAAATGAATCTAGACTGGGGCATGGGCGAGCATTTAGCATTCGCTTCATTGGTATCTTCTGGTTATGCAATCCGCTTGACTGGTCAAGATGCTGGTCGCGGTACTTTCGTTCACCGTCATGCGGTATTGCATGATCAAAAACGTGAACGTTGGGATGCAGGTACGTATATTCCACTGCAAAATATCTCAGACAAACAAGCACCGTTTACTGTGATCGATTCTGTCTTGTCTGAAGAGGCAGTTTTGGCGTTTGAATATGGTTACTCCAGCGCAGAACCAAATACCTTGACGATCTGGGAAGCACAATTTGGCGACTTCGCGAATGGTGCTCAGGTTGTTATCGATCAATTCATTAGCTCAGGCGAAGTGAAATGGGGTCGTGCTTGTGGTCTCGTGATGATGCTGCCACACGGTTATGAAGGTCAGGGTCCAGAACATTCTTCAGCTCGTCCAGAACGCTTCTTGCAATTGTGTGCAGATAATAATATGCAAGTGGTTCAACCGACTACAGCGTCACAGATTTTCCATTTGTTGCGCCGTCAAATGATCCGCCAGTTCCGCAAACCTTTGGTGATCATGACGCCAAAATCTTTGCTGCGTAACAAAGATGCTGGCTCACCATTGTCTGAATTGGCAAAAGGTAGTTTCCACACTGTGATCGGCGAAGTCGATGAAACCATCGATGCGAAAAAAGTGAAACGTGTTGTGGCTTGCTCCGGCAAGGTTTACTACGATCTGGTCAATGCTCGCAAAGAACGCGGTCAGTCTGACACAGCGATTATTCGTGTTGAACAACTCTATCCATTCCCACATAAGAGTTTCGTGGCCGAATTGAAGAAGTTCCCGAATATGGTGGAATTGGTTTGGGCGCAAGATGAGCCACAAAATCAAGGTCCATGGTTCCAGATTCAACACAATATCTTTGAAAGTTTGGATGAAGGTCAGAAGCTCGCTTATGCAGGTCGTCCTGCAAGTGCATCGCCTGCTGTCGGTTACTATGACAAGCACTATGCACAACAGAAAGCATTGCTTGATGCAGCCTTTTCGAAACTTAAAGGTTATATCCTGACTAAATAATCTTAGGTGGTGCCGCTAATAAAAACGAAAGTGCGGCACCAAATAGACATCCTACACGGAGAAAAAACATGGCAATTATCGAAGTAAAAGTTCCTCAGCTATCTGAATCTGTCGCAGAAGCGACCTTGCTGACTTGGCATAAAAAAGTGGGTGAAGCAGTCACTCGTGATGAAAATCTGGTTGACGTAGAAACAGACAAAGTAGTGTTGGAATTACCGGCTCCAGCAGCTGGCGTTATTACGCAAATTATTAGCGGTGATGGCAGCACTGTTGTTGCAGGTCAAGTCATCGCGATGTTGGACACAGAAGCATCTGCTGGTGCAGCCGCAAGTGCTCCAGCAGCCGCTGCAGCGGTAGCAGCACCGGTCGTAGCCGCGGCCGCAACAAGTAGTTCTGCTGCAGGTATCGCGATGCCAGCCGCAGCAAAAATCTTGGCTGAGAATAATATGTCTGCTGGTGCGATAGATGGCACGGGTAAAGACGGTCGTGTCACGAAAGGTGATGCTTTAGCTGCGGTTGCGAATAAAGCCGCGCCAGCAGTCGCGCCTTTAGCTGCTCCGGTAGCAGCCAAACCAGCTTTGCAACAGGTTTCTGCACCTGCAGTTGCAAACCTTGGTGATCGTCCAGAAGAACGCGTTCCTATGAGCCGTTTGCGTGCACGTATCGCTGAACGTTTGGTGCAATCACAGTCCACTAACGCGATTTTGACAACTTTCAATGAAGTCAATATGGCGCCAGTGATGGACTTGCGTAACAAGTACAAAGACAAATTCGAAAAAGAACACGGCGTGAAATTGGGCTTTATGTCTTTCTTCGTCAAAGCAGCTGTTGCTGCGTTGAAGAAATACCCAATCATCAACGCATCTGTCGATGGCAATGACATCGTGTACCACGGTTATTTCGATATCGGTATTGCAGTTGGCTCACCACGTGGTTTGGTAGTGCCAATCTTGCGTAATGCTGATCAAATGTCTATCGCTGAAATTGAAAAGAAAATTGGCGAATTCGGTGCGAAAGCTAAAGACGGTAAGTTGACTTTGGATGATTTGACTGGCGGTACTTTCTCGATTTCTAATGGCGGTACTTTCGGTTCTATGTTGTCGACACCGATTATCAACCCTCCACAATCCGCGATCTTGGGCGTACACGCGACTAAAGACCGTGCAGTGGTTGAAAATGGTCAAATCGTCATTCGTCCTATGAACTATCTGGCGATGTCTTACGATCACCGTATCATCGACGGTCGTGAAGCAGTATTGGGCTTGGTCGCAATGAAAGAAGCACTGGAAGATCCAGCTCGTTTGTTGTTGGATCTATAATTTCAATAATTACTAACACACCAAAATATGAATATTGCTGACGAAATTAAACGTCTGCACGAATTGCATCAGTCAGGCGCACTGACTGATGCGGAGTTCGCTCAGGCTAAAGAGAAGTTACTAGCGGCTTTGAATGCTAATGCCACTAATGCATCGAACGGAGCAAACTCACAAGCTTGGACTACAGGGGACAAACCCTTTGCTAACTTGAATCAATTGCGTCGTTCCAAAACTGATCAATGGTTAGGTGGCGTTTGTGGCGGTTTGGGCAAATTTACAGGAATGGAAACCTGGATTTGGCGTTTGGCGTTCTTTTTGTTTGTCGCATGTTTTGGTTTTGGTGTGATCGCGTATTTGTTGGCCTGGATTTTCATTCCAGAGGAAGCATAATTCAGCAAAATTTTTGAGCGCAGGCAAGAGTCATCACGATTCATTGCTGCGCTCATTTTTCATTTATTTTTATTTCAGCAAACCTGGCAAGGTAAGACTATGAGCAAACAATTTGATGTCGTCGTGATCGGCGGCGGTCCTGGCGGTTATATCGCCGCAATTCGTGCCGCACAATTGGGATTTTCCACCGCATGTATCGATGCGTGGACGAATGATAAAGGTGGTCCAGCACTAGGTGGTACTTGCACTAATGTAGGTTGCATTCCATCGAAAGCGTTGTTGCAATCTTCTGAACACTACGAACACGCTGGTCACGCATTTGCGGATCACGGTATCAATGTCAGCGGTCTGGAATTAGACGTCGCTAAAATGTTGAAACGTAAAGATACGATCGTTAAGCAAAATAATGACGGTATCGTTTATCTCTTCAAAAAGAATAAAGTTAGCTTCTTCCACGGTCACGGCTCTTTTGTCAAAGCGGCAGACGGCGGTTACGAAATCAAAGTCGCTGGCAAGGATGAAGAAACCATTACAGGCAAACACATTGTTGTAGCAACTGGTTCGAATGCGCGCGGATTGCCAGGCGCGGCGTTTGACGAAGAATTAATTCTGTCAAATGACGGCGCATTGAAAGTCGGCGCAGTACCTAAGAAGCTCGGCGTGATCGGTGCTGGTGTTATCGGGTTGGAAATGGGTAGCGTATGGCGTCGTTGTGGCGCTGAAGTTACCGTATTGGAAGCATTACCAACTTTCCTCGGTGCAGTTGATGAGCAAATCGCGAAAGAAGCGCACAAATTATTCGTGAAGCAAGGTTTATCTATCAATCTTGGCGTGAAGATTGGTGAAATCGTCAAAGGTGCTAGTGATGTCACAGTCAATTACACAGACGAAAAAGGTGCTGAGCACAAAGCTGTTTTTGATAAACTGATTATCTCTATCGGTCGTACTCCAAACACCAACGGTTTGAATGCTGAAGCAGTCGGCTTAGCTTTGGATGAACGCGGTTTTGTTGCGGTCAATGGCGATTGTAAAACGAACTTGCCTAATGTATGGGCAGTTGGCGACGTTGTGCGTGGTCCTATGCTCGCACACAAAGCAGAAGAAGAGGGCGTTGCCGTCGCTGAGCGTATCGCTGGTCAGCATGGTCATGTGAACTTCAACACGATTCCTTGGGTAATCTATACCTCACCCGAAATCGCTTGGGTTGGTCGTACAGAGCAACAATTGAAGGCGGATGGTGTGGCGTATAAAGCGGGTACTTTCCCATTCATGGCGAATGGTCGTGCGCGTGCATTGGGCGATACTTCTGGTATGGTGAAATTCTTAGCCGATGCAACGACTGATGAAATCTTGGGTGTACACATCGTTGGCTCTATGGCCTCTGAGTTGATTTCTGAAGCAGTAGTGGCAATGGAATTCCGCGCCTCTGCCGAAGATATCGCTCGCATCTGCCACGCTCATCCATCACTGTCAGAAGCTACGAAAGAAGCAGCACTGGCGGTAGATAAGCGTTCTTTGAACTTTTAATCACTAAGTTCAAAGTTCCATGCAATAAGCGGAATAGATCGACTATCTATTCCGCTTTTAAGCTTCTAGACCATCTCAATTGAGCATAGACTCATCACCATAGCCCAAGCATGAATGTTCACGAGTTTTATCAAGACGCAATCGACAAGCGCGGCTTTCAAGTTGATGCTGCACAGAAACGTGCGGTCGATCGACTGCAACAATCCTATGATGATTGGGTCACGTATAAAACTAAGCGTTCAAATCGACTAGTCCGCCTGATCAGTCGCCCTGAGGTGCCGCGTGGCGTCTACATGTGGGGCGGCGTCGGACGTGGAAAGTCTTTTCTAATGGACAGCTTTTATTCCGTTGTGCCTATTGTCCGTAAAACCCGTTTGCACTTTCATGAATTCATGCGTGCGGTCCATCGGGAATTAGATGAACTGAAAGGCGTGGCAGATCCATTGGACGAAGTCGCTGCTCGCATTGCGAAAAAATATCGCCTGATTTGTTTTGATGAATTTCACGTGTCGGATGTGGCTGATGCGATGTTGTTATACAACTTGATGAAGGCCTTGTTTGATAACGGTGTTTCTTTCGTCATGACGTCAAACTATCAACCAGACACACTTTATCCTGATGGCTTACATCGTGATCGTATGCTGCCAACCATCGCTTTGATCAAAGAACGTATGGATGTGCTGAATGTCGATTCTGGTAACGACTATCGGAAGCGTGCGCTCGAGCAAGTTGATGTCTACTTAACTCCACTCGGTGCTAACACCGATCGTTTATTGCGCGAGGCATTCAGTCGAATAGCAGAAACTAAAGACGAAGATCATCACGTCGATATCGAAGGACGTCGTTTAAAAGCCTTGCGTCGCGCAGGTACAACGATCTGGTTTGACTTCGCGACCTTGTGTGGCGGTCCTCGTTCACAAAATGATTATTTGGAAATTGCTAGTCGTTTTCATACAGTGATTTTGTCGTCGATTCCGCAAATGTCGGCAGGCATGTCATCTGAAGCAAGGCGCTTCACTTGGCTAATTGACGTTTTTTACGATAACAAAGTGAAGCTGATTATGTCTGCCGAAGTCGCCCCTGAGTTGCTGTATATGCAGGGAACTTTATCTAACGAGTTTCACCGCACCGTTTCACGCATCATAGAAATGCAATCGCAAGAGTACATGAATGCCGATCAGCGCGAGATAGTCGCGATGCTCGACGCAGCCGATTTGAAATAACTATGCAAAAAAATTATTTATTCGCCTGTATCTTTGGAATGGGTCTATTAATATCAAGTGCGATCGCGAACGCAACCGACTTGAGCAAACTCGCTGTCGAGCCTGAAGTATTGGCGCTAGAGAAAGAATTTGCAAAATCAACGATTTTGTCTGTGCAGTTAGCAGACTTGGCACTGCTTAAGTTAGATTCTGTACAAACTAAACTGCAAACACAGTTACAGGAACGTGAGACTGCTTGTCTCGACGCTTTTTTTACAAATTCTTGTCTACAAGAGGTCAGATTGAAACGGCGCGAATTGCAAGAGATCTTGCGCAATATTGGCATCGAAGCCAAATCTTTTTTGCGCCGTGCCCGTGCCGATAAGACTAAAAGTAGCACCAAACAAAATCAATAAAGTCTACAAAAATTAGATTCCCTGAAGACGTTGCACTGCTCTCTCCAAAGTACTCGCCTGCTTAGCAAAACAAAAGCGTACTAACTTATTTTGTACCTGTTCACGATAGAAAGCCGATACAGGAATCGCTGCAACGCCGATCTCTTTCGTCAACCAAGTCGCAAAGTCCAACTCGGATTTATCAGAAATTGCCGAGTAATCTACGCATTGAAAATAGGTGCCATCGCTCGGTAATAGTTTGAATTGAGAGTTGCTTAAGGCGTCGCGAAAATAATCACGCTTCTCTTGATAAAAATTGGATAGATTCAAATGATGGGTTTGATCTCGCATAAAGTGGGCAAGACCAACTTGCATAGGTGTATTGACGGTAAATACATTGAATTGATGGACTTTGCGAAATTCTGCAGTCATCAATTTAGGTGCCAATACATAGCCAACTTTCCACCCTGTGACATGGTATGTTTTTCCAAAGCTGGAAATAATAAAGCTGCGTTGCGCTAATTCTTGATGAGATGCGACTGAGTGATGTCGCTTGTCGTCAAACACCATGTGTTCGTAAACTTCATCAGAAATTAGCAGGATATTGGTATCTCGAATAATTTCTGCTAACTGATCTAAATCTTCTTCACTCAAGGTGATCCCAGTTGGATTGTGTGGTGAATTGATCAAGATGAGTCTGGTCTTTGGACTGACTTTCGATGCGAGCAAATTCCAGTCAATTGAAAAGCAATTATTTTCATAACGCATGCCGACTAATACAGGGATGCCGCCTGCCAGTTGTATTGTCGGAATGTAGCTATCATAGGCAGGCTCAATCACAATCACTTCATCGCCAGGATGCACGCAGGCCAAAATACTCGTCATGATTGCTTGTGTCGCACCAGCGGTGACCGTGATTTCAGTATCCACGTCATAGTTGGCCTGATACAGCGCATTCACCTTAGCTGCGATTTCCTGACGCAATATCTGCATGCCGGGCATAGGCGGATATTGATTGTGTCCAGCTAACATCGCGTGATGCACTTGTTCAATCAAGCGCGAATCACAATCAAAATCAGGAAATCCTTGCCCGAGATTGATGGCCTGATGCTGCTGCGCCAGTGTCGACATGCTTGAGAAAATTGTCGTTTTTACTTCAGGTAATTTAGATTCAATGAAATGCTTATGGCTGGTAGTCATAGTTTGTCAATGATGCGATCAGTTGGTTTGTTCTGAGAAGTTCGAGATTTTACTTGTAATGCCGATATCGAGACATAGCCAACTTAGATATTCTGAGTATAAGCTCATGTCAATTCATCCGATTGCATTATCGTTTTGAGTCTTGACGACAAAAGCTCGAATTACAGGCTTTTTGTCATTCTTCTTCTAGCTTCGTTTTAATTTGATTGCTTGATAATTCAAGCTATACAAATCCCCGCGCTATGTGGATTTGTAAATCATTCAACGACGAGGTGTGCAATGAACGACAAGCAAATGATACTCAACCGACTCTCTATGGGCACATTGGCATTAGATACCAATGTTGATACGCACACTGGGGCGATTGATATCGTCAATGACGATAGTTTTGCATCACATGCACGGATTGATATAAAAGGAATACGTGCCGCGATTGCGCGCGTAGAAGCTGAGGCCGAGGCGCGCTCTGAACAAGAGACGGACTTCACTTCAGCGTTTGTTGAAACGCCCGCGCCACAATACGAGCAAGCTACAGAGCAGCAAGAAGTAAAAGTTGAAGAAGATTCCGAGGGACATAATTCTCTCAAAGAAGAAGCTAAGTTCCAAGCTGGTTTGCGCTTTAAAAATGAACAAGCAGCAAAGAAAATGGTGATCGAACAGATTAAAATCGATACGCAACTCAATTTCAAAGCAAAAATCGATGCAGAACAACTTGCTGCCGAGTCCGAAAATGCCAAGCAATGGGCTGCAGAACGTGCCGCTGCGTCCTATGCCGCTAAACAAGAAGCAATCGAGCGTGCCAGAGTCGACGCACGCATCGCTGAGCAAGCACGTGAACGTGAACGTCAAGATCGTGAAGCGCGATTGAACGCAGAGCGTCTAGCAAGAGTCCGCAATGAATCACAGCAAATCAGCCGTGAGCGCGACCAAGCTGAAGCGATTGCTTTAGAAGTTTCGTTAAACCGCACTCCGTTAGAGATCCGGGCGCGTGAGGAAGCGCGAGGACGTGCTGTGTTGGAACGCGAATATGAGGCGATCGCGCAGGCGAGGGTAGATTCTGAAAAGCGCGCAGCCGATGCAATTCAATTGCGCTTACAAGCCGAAGAAGCCTTGTTGGCGGCCGCGAATCGTCGTGAACAGGCAGAAAAGATTGCAGCAGAAGCTGCTATGGCAAGAAGCGAAGCCGAAGAGAAAATTCGTTATGCGACTGAATCGCGCATCGAAGCTGAAAAAGAATTGCAATCCAAGGCACTCATGCGGGTCGAGACTGAGCAATACGCCGATGCAAATGCCCGCGCTCGATTGGAGGCCGAAGAGCAAGCAAACGAGGAAGCCAAGCGTCGTCGTCAGGCAGAATTAGAAGCAACCCAGATCGCAAAACAGCGTCGGGAAGAAGAGGAACGCGCGGAGAAATATGCCAAAGAAAAATCGGCATTGGAACGTGAAGCCGTGCAGTTAGCCAAAGAAAAAGCCGATGCGGAGCAAAAAGCCTTAGCCGCGATTGCTCTACAAACCGAATACTTGAAACAAGCCAATCAAGCGGCAAACTCCAAAGCAAAAAGTGTCATTGAATTGGCGAGAGCAGAAAAAATGCGCGCCGAAGCAGAGCAACGTGCGGCAAAAGCAATTCAAGCGAAAGTCTTAGTTGAACAAAAAGTAATCGCCGAGGCAGAAACGATCGCCAAAGTTGAAGAGACTCAAACGGAAGTCTTACAGATGCAACACCAGGCGCAACAAGCAATTCGAATTGCGCAAGAAACCAAAGTCGTCGCAGAAAAAATTGCCTTGGAAAACACGGTAGAAAACGTCAAGCTGGGTCAGCAGTTGGCGATGATTGCTATCCAAAAGAACCAAGATTCGCAAGCTTTGTTAGAAACTCAGCAAGCGCGAGTGGACGCGGAAAGTAAAGCGCTCGAATTAATTCAAGAAAAACTCGGCTTAGAAAAGCGTCGTGCCGAATCTGCGGAAAAGTTGTTGCAAGCTTCCCAAGAGAAACTCGCTAGTGAGAAAGATGCAGAAGTAGCCGCCGCTGCGCGTTTGCAAGCCGAAGAAGAATCGATTGCTTTAGCAGCACAAAAAGAAGAGCTCGAACGTCAGCAACAACAAGCCTTGAAAGCGAGCAGCGAAGCAGAGCGTCAGGCAATAGAGCAGGCACAATTGCAAGCAGAATTGCAATGTAAAACTGCAGCCTTAGCCTTGCTAAAGGCTCGTCAAGTCGTTGAAATGACTAAGGCAGAACAATTGCGCTTGGAAGCCGAACGTAACGCTGCCATCGCAAATCAAGAAAAATTGGAAGCAGAACGCGAAGCGGCGGAGCAGGTTTTGGCGCGCGCCAAGGCGGATCGTGAACATGCGCAAATGCTGTTCGCACGTCAGGAAAAGGAAAAAGAATCAAAATTAGCACGTCAAGAACTGCTGCAAGCAGAGCAAACCCGTTTGCATAAAATGACTGAACACGCCGAGTTACAACGGCAAACAGCAATTGTCGCAAAATCTAAGGCGAATGAAGCGGTCGAGTTGACAAAATTGATGCGTCAGCGTGAACAAGACGAGTTGCGCAAGCTCGCCTTGATCGAAGAGAAAAAAGCGATAGAACAGCAATTGATCGCCGAGATTCACGCAAAATCAGAAGCAGAACAAAACGACATTCGTTTAAGTCAAGAACGCTTGGAATCGGAACAAAAAATTCGTCAAGCTTTGGAAGAAAAGGCGGAAGCCGAACAGCAACTCCTGATTCAAAATCGGGAAAAAATTCAGCTCGAACAGCAAATCAAAGAAGTAACCGAGTTGCGTGCGAAGCGTGCCTGTGAGTTGGCCGAAATTGAAAAAACAAAGTTGCAAGCGCAACAGACAGCTTTAAAGACGCTGGAAGAAATCACTAGTCTGGAGCAACAACAAAAAGAAGCCGCGCTATTGGATGCGGAGTTGCAACTACAGCGCGCTAAACAAGAGCGTCAAGCCGCAGTAGATGCGGAAGCAAAACTAAATTTAGAAAGACAAAACCCCAAATTGGCAGAGGAACGCGCACAAGCCGAGTTGAATGGGAAGTGTCTAGCACAAGAGAAGTTGAAACAAGAGCAGGAATTGCATGCAAAGGCGCATGCGTACGCCGATCTGCAAGATCAGGCGCGTCAAGTACTGATTCAAAAGAAACAGCGTATTGCCGAATTAGAAAAGACCGCACAGGAGAGATTTGTCGCAGATCAGGCTTTGTTGTCGAGCACAAATGAGAAGCTCGCGATTGAGCAGAGAACTTTACAAAGTTTGGAGCAGAAACGAACCGCGGAACAGCAGGCTCTGAAGAACGCGATCATCAATGAAGAGTTGGCAGTAGTCGCACAACAAGATGCGAGCGGGGCGCTGAAAAAGGAGCTAGCTTTACACGAAGCACTGGCTGCGAATGCTGAGGCGCAAAATCTATTCGTAAGAATGATGCAGCAACGCGTCGAGGAAGAATTAAAACTGCATCAGTTGCATGAGGAGCGAATCGCTCAAGAAAAACAAACATTAGCGTCGCTGGAGTCCTCACGAATTGTTGAGCGAAACGCACTCGACGAAGCTACGCGTTTGCAAGCGAAAGAACAGGAGAAAATAGTGTTGGCGCTCCAACGTCAAAAACAAGATGAACAAGCACGGCTAGAGCTTGAGAAATTGAATGCTGAAGAGCTGAATTATCTTGAACTTGCACAGAAAGAAAGCACCGCGAGACAACAAGCAAGTGCTTCTTTGGCAGAGAAAAATCAATCCTTAACGATCGCGCTGGCAATCGCAGAAGAGCAAGCTCGTACTGAGGCGCAATTAAGTTCCGAGATCCAGCGAAAAGTTGAAGACGAACAACGCGCCATGTCCGCACTGAATGAACGTTTGCGGTTTGAGTCGATGTTAGCCGAAACGGAACGCCAACGCGCTGAAGAGGAAGAGTTGGCAGCACAGATTATTCAAGAAAAATTCGCAGCCGAAAATGCTTTGCTATTGATTTCACGCGACCATGCAGAGGCGCAAAAAACAGCCTTAAGTTTGATTGAGTCGCGTGTTGCACAAGCCCAAGAATTAAAGCAATTCGAAGAGCAACGAGTCGCTTTAGAAACGCAAGAACTTCAACTGTTAGCGCAGAAAGCTGTGGCAGAGCAATATCTGGCTGAAGAAACACAAAAACGTATCAAAGCAGAACAAGCTTATTTAGTGGAGTGTGAACGCCGAGTATTGGCAGAACAAGAGGCGAGAATCGCGATGCAAAATCGCTTTGCTGCTGAAAATGAGGCAGCCGTTCTTGCTCAGCAACAAGCGCAAATTGATACTATGGTCACAACTTCCGCGCAAGACAATGCAAATCAACTCTTGAGTTTGCAGCAGGCGCAAATGACACGCATCGAATTGGAAGTCGATGTCGCACGCCAAGTCACCGCGCAACTCGCAGCGGAAGAAGAATTGACTGCACTTCATCAAGCGACTTTGCGTGATATTGAATTAAAGCTAGAAGCGGAAGCGATGATTGTCGAAGAATCAAAACGCCGTGCTGCGCTTGAAGCGCAGGCATTGCAGCAAGCGCAAGTCCGCTTAGAAGCTGAACAGCAAGCTTCTGAAATCGAACGCACTCGTTTTGAATCGGAATTGGCATTGACCTTGGCAGCTAACGCCAAATCAGAACAAGATCATCTGCAAAGCGACGCGTTATTGAAAAATCGAGAACAACAGGAAGTCTTGGCGCAATTAGAACAAGACAACACCGAAGTTGAAAAACATATTGCGAAGTTACTAGCGGAACAAATTCTTGATGCGCAAACAGTACGTCAAACAAATGTCGAACGTCTGCAACGTGAACAGCAAGCGCAAAGATTAATGCAAGAACGCCTACAACAAGAGCAAACCGCTTTGCTATTGGCCAATCAAAAGTGCGCCGACGAACAAGCTTTGGTGGAACAAAGCAAGGCATTGGAAGCGGAATTAATTCATGAAGTTAATTTGCAAAAACAAAACTCGATCGCGATGCAGCAGCAAGTTGAAAACGAGAGACGCGCAGCCGATGAATTGACCAAGCAATTATTGGATCGCCTAACCTTGGAGCAA
>JAYVHZ010000521.1:0-4147 GCA_043770645.1 Undibacterium sp.
CAATATCAACAACATTCAAGACTATATGCAAACGCTAGGCAAGCAAGCCCGCGCTGCCTCACGCGCGATGGCTAAGGCAGATACAGCCACCAAGAATCAAGCTTTGCTGGCGATTGCAACAGCGATTCGTCGTGAAGCACTAACTCTCCGTGCAGCGAATGAACTTGATTTAGCCGCTGCCAAAGCATCCGGCATGGAAGCCGCCATGTTAGATCGTCTGGCGCTCAGTGATAAAGCCATCGCCACCATGGCAGAAGGCTTGGAGCAAATCGCGCGCTTATCCGATCCTATCGGTGAAATTTCAAACATGAAATATCGCCCATCGGGCATACAAGTTGGACAAATGCGTGTGCCGCTAGGTGTCATTGGTATCATCTACGAAGCCCGTCCTAATGTCACTATCGATGCCGCTGGCTTGTGCATCAAGAGCGGTAATGCGACGATTTTGCGAGGCGGTTCCGAAGCGATCAATTGCAATCGTGCATTGGCGAATTTAGTGAAAGAAGGATTGCGTATTGCGGGCTTGCCGGAGCAGGCGGTGCAAGTCGTCGATACGACAGATCGCGCAGCCGTGGGTGCCTTGATTGCCATGCCAGAATACGTCGATGTAATCGTCCCGCGCGGCGGTAAAGGTTTGATAGAACGATTGATGCGCGAAGCGACTGTGCCGATGATTAAACATTTGGACGGCATTTGTCATGTCTATATCGATGATAAGGCAGATCTGCAAAAAGCCGTCGATATCGGTTTCAACGCGAAATGCCATCGCTATGGTACTTGCAATACGATGGAAACTTTGTTGGTGGCAGAAGCGATTGCACCACAAGTATTGCCATTATTGGCTGAGCGCTATGTAAGGGAAAAAGTAGAATTACGTTGCGATGAACAAGCTGCACAAATTCTGCATACTTATCCACATCTGGCAACAGCGCAAGAGAGCGATTGGTCAACCGAATATCTAGCGCCGATCCTGTCAGTGAAAGTGGTCGCAGATATGGCAGACGCCATCGAGCACATTAATCAATATTCGTCGAAACATACGGAATCCATCATTACCGAAGACTATAGCCGTGCCATGGCATTTTTGCGTCAGGTCGATTCAGCATCAGTCATGGTGAATGCATCAACGCGTTTCGCCGATGGATTTGAATATGGCCTCGGTGCGGAAATTGGCATTTCTAATGATAAACTGCACGCACGCGGTCCAGTCGGGTTGGAAGGTTTAACCTCATTGAAATACGTGGTGTTTGGACACGGCGAGATTCGACAATAGTCAAAAAATAAAGGGCATTATGTTATACGTCAAAGCATTTCACATCGTTTTTATCGCCTCTTGGTTTGCAGGTCTGTTTTATTTGCCAAGAATATTCGTGAATCTGGCGATGGAAACGCATCAGCCCAGCATTGAACGCTTATTGTTGATGGCGCGAAAGTTGTACCGATTCATGACAATATTAATGATCCCTGCCTTGGTATTGGGATTTTGGCTATGGCTGGGTTATGGCATAGGCAAAGGTCCTGGTAATGGCTGGATGCACGCAAAAATGGCGATTGTTGTTTTGCTGGTCGGCTACCATCATGCTTGTGGCAGTATTTTGAAAAAATTTGAAAATGGTCAAAATAAACGCAGCCATAAATGGTTTCGTTTCTTTAATGAAGTGCCAGTGTTGATGATGATCGCGGCGGTGATTTTGGTTGTCGTCAAACCATTCTAAATCTTGAATCCGGGTTTGACCGGTGATCCAGAATCGTTAAGCTAAAAGCGACTTTCTGGACACCGGATCAAGCCCGATGTTATGGTAAATATTCCGTTTTATTTTTGTTGGGTCTGTTGGAATTAAGCTGAAGGTAGTCAATCTGAATTTGTCCCAATGATCAATCTGTGGAGTGTCCTGCATGAGCAAAGTTTGTGATTATTATTTCGCACCACATTCACCTTGGTCTTATTTAGGACATCAACGCTTCATCGACATTGCAGCAAAACACAAGATTAAAGTTGCGATCAAACCCTGTGATCTCAGTCGTGTGTTTGCAGCCTCAGGGGGGGTACCTTTAGCCAAACGCGCACCACAAAGGCAGGCCTATCGTTTGATTGAGTTGCAACGCTGGAGTGATTTTTTGCAAGTGCCCATGCATGTGCAACCACAGTTTTTCCCGGTGACTCCTGATCCAGCCGCGCGTTTGATTATTGCAGCACAGATTGCTCACGGTAATGAAGTCGCCTTAAATTTATCGACAGCGATTATGCGTGCGATGTGGGCTGAGCAAAAAAATATCGCGGATGAAGCGACATTAATTGGTATCGCTTGTGATGCCGATTTAGATGGAAAACAATTAGTGAAATCGGCCGAAACCACAGCTGTGCAAACCGATTACGATAGTAATACAAATGATGCGATTGCTGCCAATGTCTTCGGTGCTCCTTGGTATGTGTACAAGGGCGAGGGCTTTTGGGGACAGGATAGGTTGGATTTTCTTGAACGCGAATTCGCTCGATAGTTTGAAAAGCATTTGCCGCAGAGGCGCGGAGTACGCAGAGTTTTTCTTGTTGTGTAGTGATCGGAGTATATTTCGTCAATTTGAGTGATTCAATGGAATTGATTGAGAATTCAAAATGCTCTCTGCGATCTCTGCGCCTCCGCGTCAAAAGAAAGATTTAGAATTTAATTTTTAGCAAGCCCTCTGATCACGCAGCGTGTTCAGAGTTTTTAAAACCATGACGGAAAAAAGGTCCCCCATGAAAACACGTTATTCCTATTTTTGCCCATGCCCACGTGGCTTGGAAACTGCCTTAGCAGAAGAACTCAACGAGATCGCCGATCTCAAATCCCCAAAGACCATACACGTGCACACGCAAGTGCCAGGTGGTGTGCATTTTTCGGGTGAAATCACGGATGCGTATCGCGTCAACTTGCATTCTCGTATTGCCTCCCGTGTCTTATTGCGTATGGCTCACGGTGGTTACAGCAACGAGAACGACATCTACGATATGACACTCGAGCAACCGTGGGAAGATTGGTTCGGTTATCACCATACCATCCGCGTTGACGTTACTGCAGTTAAGTCACCACTCAAGAGCTTAGAGTTCACCACGCTAAAGATTAAAGATGCGATCTGCGACCGTTTCCGCGATCAATTTACGCAGCGCCCATCAGTCGATACCAAACAACCCGATATGCGTATCGTCGGTTTCTTAGATGCCCACAACTTCACTGTTTATCTCGATACGTCTGGCGAAGCGCTATTCAAACGCGGCTGGCGCTTAGAAACTGGCGACGCACCTTTGCGCGAAAATCTCGCCGCTGGTTTGCTGCGCACCTCAGGTTGGAAACCTGGAGTGCCTTTGTTCGATCCTATGTGCGGTTCAGGCACTATCCTGATCGAAGCCGCGCAAATGGTCGCTGGCATTCCACCAGGTATGCGCCGTGAATTTGCATTTGAAAAATTCGGCAGCTTTGTCGAAGAAGAATGGCAAGACATCAAAAACAGCATACGTGCCAATCCATTGCCAACTGAGCCAACAATTTTCGGTAGCGATATTTCCGGCGATATGGTCATCATGACGCGCAATAATTTGAATAAAGCAGGCATCAAATTCGACGTGCCGTTAAAGCAAATCGAAGCGCAAGAAATCAAAGCGCCGACAGAAACACCAGGTATCTTGTTAACCAATCCACCATATGGCGAGCGTATCGGTGTGCGTGGTGATCAAAGTTTTGAACCAGACGATTTGGCACGCGAGTTCTTCACAGCTTTCAGCAGCACACTCAAACAACGTTTCTCAGGTTGGAGCGTGTTTCTGTTCACTGCGGACTTAGGTTTGCCAAAACTTTTACGATTAAAAGAATCTCGTAAAACGCCATTCTTTAACGGTGCTCTGGAATGTCGTTTATTCCGCTTTGATATGGTGGCAGGCTTCAACCGCAGAGAAGCGGCGAAGCCGAAAGACGCTGAGTAGTTTTGACGATTCGTAGGTGCGAATAGCGTAGCGTATTCGCACGTATCGATTCATCGAAATGCGTCAAGTTAAGACGCGAACCTATATCTGGTTTTTTGAAAGGGAAATCTGTGAGAGAAATTTTCGGAATGATATTTTTTTGCGCCTTAACAGCTTCTGCAAATGCACAACAAATGAGTGTAGGAAGTC
>JAYVHZ010000522.1:0-6155 GCA_043770645.1 Undibacterium sp.
TTGAATCAACTGAAACATGCGGTTTTCAAAAACCACAGATCCTTCGGTGGTGGCAACATTTTTACCAACTTCAAAAGCCGATTCATCGGTCAGAGAAATTCTGCCTTTTTGTAAATCTTCGAGCATTTGTGAAATGCCCGTCATCAAACTCTCACCCCCAGTTTCGACCAATTTCGCTTGCGCCTCTGGATTCGTGGCTAAAAAATTGGCTGGCGACATGGCATCAACCATTTGCTGAACGGCAAAGCGAATCTTTTGTTTTTTCTTTTCTGGAGCTTGTACAGATTCTGCCAATAACCCGAGAAAGCGCGCATTCAATAAATAAATTGCGACGTTATAGGCATGGCTTGTTTGTTGATGCCAGTCGCTAGCTGAAAAACGTCTATCCTCAAATTGCGGCAATTTTGAAGAAATAAAATCTTTCCACAAATTTCCTAACTCAATCAGGTATTCAGATTGGAGGCGGTTCAATACAGCGGGATCAATTTCAGCACCATATTCTTTGAGCGTTGATAAAATTGAAGAGTCTTGCGAAAAAGGATTATTCATTCCGCCAGAACCACTTTTCATCCACTCCTGCAGAGGACTTTGCTTCATCAATTCTTGAATCCAATTCGCGTACATCGTTTGAGGGCTTTCACTCATCATGCAACTTTCCTAGTTTTAGAGTATTGTCAGCAATATTGATTCCAGTGTGGTACAACGAGAATCTCGAACCAATCAACTTAATTTGAAACATTATGGCTTTTCTGTATCTTATCGCAATCGCGTGGATTTATGTCGTCCTCTTAATGTCTTTAGCCGAATCCTCTTTCATTGCAGGGGTTATGACGTTTATTTTTTATTGCGTGATTCCACTTGGTTTAGTTTTATACATACTGAGTTCGCCAGCACGCAAAAGACAAATCAAAGAAAGAGAAAAAGCCAAATTCCTTCAGCAGCAACAAGCAGTCCAAGAAGATGAACCTAATCAAACCAAATCCAACTAGCCATACGGCCTGTGATGCCATCGCGGCGATAGGAATAAAAATATTCTGCCTCTAAAAAGGTGCAGTAATTTCCGCCAGAAACCTTCGTAATATTGACACTCACCAAAACGTTACGCGACAAGCCATAAATATCGGCCAAATACTTACCTTCAATTGAAGCTGGTTGAAAGCACTTCTGATGCGCACTATACTTTTGCGCAAACGCGTCAACAACATCAGTGCCAACTTCAAAGGCTGAAGGACCAATTGCAGGTCCCAGCCAAGCAGAAATATTCTGAGCGCCACGTCGACGCATTTCCCCAACAGTCGATTCAATAACACCGTTTGCCAAACCGCGCCAACCAGCATGTACTGCCGCCACACATAAACCGTCGCTTGAGGTCAATAAAACTGGAAGACAATCCGCAGTTAGCACTGCACAAATTTGCTTGGCCGAATTGGTAAAACAAGCGTCAGCCTGAGTAAGTCCATCTTCCTGCAAATCCGCAGCATCTACTGCCATATTGCCATGGATTTGTGATAAGAATGTGACAGGTGTCGGCATATACTCCGCTAAACATGCTCGATTCATTCGAACCGCATTAGCATTATCGCCAACATGACTGCCAAGATTTAATCCAGCATCGCCATTTACATCTCCATACGGTGCCAGACTAACTCCGCCGATACGTGTGCTCGAGAATGCCTTCACGTTTTCCGGACAATCTGGCCAATCGGCCTTTATCAGGACTAGGCCGGTATCATCATCGCGGATCAAACTCATGGCAAAGGCATGCCCGCACGCTCAAGTAAATCGATAAAATCAGCCTCGAGAGGAATACTCCATTCCACTGCCAAACCAGTGACAGGGTGAATCAATCCTAACTTCCTTGCTTGCAGTGCTTGTCGCGGGAAAAATCGTGCCAAATGCTGCTTCCCATATAGAGTGTCGCCGACTAGAGGAAAGCCTAATGATTGCATGTGTACACGAATTTGATGAGTACGCCCAGTTTCCAAATGACAGGCAACTAAACTAACTGGGAATCTTTCCAGCATTCCAGTTGACACACGTTCAAAATGGGTAATAGCGGGTTTCGCCAAGATACTATATGAGACCGCCATCTTTAGACGGTCTCGTGAATGTCTAGCCATTGCTGCATCAACGGTTCCTGATGCGTTTGGAGTGCCCCAAACCAAGGCTGCATATTCACGCTTCACTGTACGTGCCTGCAACTGCCGCACTAATTCGGTCTGTGCCGTCAGCGTTTTTGCGACCACCATCAAGCCAGAAGTGTCTTTATCAAGTCTATGGACAATGCCAGCGCGAGGAACAGCAGCCAATGCTGGGCGATGAAATAACAAACCATTCAGTAAGGTTCCCGTCCAATTGCCAGCACCTGGGTGCACGACCAACCCTGCTGGTTTATTCAAAACAAGAATTGCATCATCTTCATAGATAATATTGAGGGGAAGATCTTCGGCAGTGAATGCATTATCCTCGAGCGCGGCTTGAGGTTGGATCGTAATTTGCTCACCACCCAGCATGATGGATTTAATTTTTGATGCATTGCCATCGACCAACACATGCCCTTCTTCTATCCATTGCTGAAGGCGACCGCGAGAATATTGAGGAACTAACTTAGATAAAACCTTATCTAAACGATCTCCACAGATACTATCTGGCAAGCGTAAAGAGATTGATTCAAGCTGTTGTGAAGGCTTAATTGGATCTTCATGCTCAATTTCATCAAGATCGAGCTCAGTATCGGTTAAAATCATCTCGTCTTTTGGTATAACATTAATTACCATCGGCTATAATCCGTAAATTATTCTCATGCACATGCAAAGTTTATGCACATTAAATATATAAAATTGTTAGGTTTGGCTCTATCTTTATCACTTGCTGGAAGCGGTATCTTTGGCGACAAAGTGGAGGAAAGTAAAAATTGGACCGCTGAGAAATTATCCGCTGAAGCGAAAGATGAACTTGCATCTGGTTCATATGATCGCTCAGTACAATTATTCGAAAAACTCGAATCACGTTTTCCATTCGGCGCTTATGCGCAACAAGCGCAATTAGAAATTGCTTATGCACATTATAAACAAGGTGACCAAGCACAAGCCCTAGCTGCGGTTGATCGGTTTGTTAAGTTGCACCCGAATCATGCCAACGTCGATTACATGTATTACCTACGTGGCTTGATTAACTTTAACGATGATATGGGTTTTTTCAGTTTCATTGCGAACCAAGATGTCACTGAACGCGACCCAAAAGCAACCCGTGATTCATTTGATGCGTTTAAAGAATTGGCTGTCAGATTCCCAAACAGCAAGTATACGCCAGATGCGATTGCGCGAATGAAATATTTAGTCAATGCGCTGGCACAATACGATCTGCACGTAGCAAAATACTATTTGCGTAGAAACGCATTTGTAGCAGCCGCAAATCGTGCGCAATCTGCAATTAAAGAATACCCAGATGCTCCCGCGATCGAAGAAGCTTTAGTTGTATTGATCAAAGCCTACGACGCCATGGGCATGGTGGAATTACGTGATGATGCAAAACGTGTTTTCACAAGTAACTTCCCAAAAAGTAATTTATTAGAGACGTATGGCAGCAAAAAGACTTGGTGGAAATTCTGGAGTTAATCTAGTAGAGAGATAAATTCGCTCAGAAATGTAAAAGCCTCAGACTTGAGGCTTTTATTTTATGCGGAGATATTTCGACGAAATACCAAGTTGGTTTCTGTCGATTCTTGTTCGGAAAAACGATAGCCATCCTCCACAAAGCTCTTTAAGTCAGCAGGTTTTTTTATCTGATTTAAGGCGCAGTATCTAACCATACTTCCCCGTGCTTTTTTAGCAAAAAACGAGACTACTTTATACTTGCCAGCGGAATAGTCTTGGAAGATTGGCTGAATGACCGGGATATCGAGCGCCTTAAATTTAATCACTTTTGCGTATTCCTCAGACGCCAAGTTTACAACGCACTTTGCCTTCGATTGTTGTATTTCGTGCTGAAGATGCGCGGTCAACTTATCATTCCAATACGCGTATAGATTGTTACCCGCGATATTCTTTAATCCAGTACCCATTTCTAGACGGTAAGCTTGTATTAGGTCGAGGGGTCTTAAAATTCCGTAAAGGCCAGACAAAATCCTCAAATTTTTTTGCAAATAGGAGATTTCTTTTTTCGCTAATTGTCGGGCTTGCAAGCCTGAATACACATCGCCGTCAAAGACGAATACTGCTTGCCTTTCCATTTTCTCGAGATTATTACTGGCCAAATCAGTGAATCGCGCTGCGTTCAAGTTTGCAAGTGCTGGGGATATGTTCATTAACTGCTGCAAGTCTAAGGAAGTCAGCTTTGCAGTCACTGATGCTAGATAACTAACCTCGTCAGGAAACTGAATTTCACTTGCCTCCTTAACCAAACTAGGTGTGTCGAAATCAAGACTTTTAGCAGGGGATAGTAAAATCAGCATAGAATAAGAAAACAACAAAAAGAAAAGAATGAAATCACATGTGTACCAAGGCAAAGCCAATGCACATTCAATATGCGCAATAAACATCAATTTGCGCTAAAAGCTTCAAAACCCCATCGAGAATTGGGCAATAAATATGGCATTAAAAATCGTATTAGATACCAATGTATGTTTGGATTTATTTGTCTTCAAAGATCCGCGTTGGCAACATATTCTGACGGGCTTGCAAAATAAAGAATTAAACGCGATAACAAGAGAAGATTGTCGTGATGAGTGGTTAGCTGTTTTAAACTACGAGCACTTGCCCATCAACGACGAAAATCGAACGCAGATTGTATCAAGTTTTGATGAATACATTTTTGTAGAAAAAAACCCCACAAAAGAAATCAAACTTCCGACGTGCAGTGACAAAGATGATCAAAAATTTCTCGAAACATGTAGGGATGCAGAAGCAAAGATATTAATAACCAAAGACAAGGCGCTCCTCAAACTAGCGAGGAAAATCCAGAATATGAATCTATTCATTATAGAATCCCCCGAGAAATTTGTTGCTCGCTTAGTTGCAAAAGCGCAAGTTTCGTAACTAATTTCATTAAATGCACAATAAAGTGATGACAAATTTTGTTGCTCGGGGTTATCCTTACAACACATAAGACAGGTTGCTATCAATAAATTTTTTCAGGCATTTTCAGTTTAGCAACTATGGAACTTTAAATAAGAAGGTAGATTGAATTTCCATCATCAACTACCAGCAATTTTCACCGTAAGTTCGCAAATCACGATTGGCGTTTAGGAGAGAAAAAGATTATGGCAGATTCAGCAGATGATCTAGATGCATTGTTTGAAGAGATGTCTAGTCAAAGAGAGACAGTTGTGCCAACCACTCCCCAAGTTGTAACGGCACCAGCGCCTGCTCCAGAAACAACACATAACAAGCTATCACTCAACCTTGCAGGTCAAGAAGCGGGCAAACCGATGTTTGACCGGCTAGGTAATTTGGTTCGCATGATGCATGACTCTATGCGTGAGTTAGGCTATGACCGCTCGCTCTCAGACGTTGCATCTCAAATAGCAGATGCGCAAGGGCGACTTGAATACGTGGCTTCATTAACGGAACAAGCGGCCAATAAAGTATTAAACGCGACCGATGCAGGCATTCCTGAGCAAGATGGCTTGGGTAAGAATGCAAAGGATATCGAAGAACGTTGGTCGACGCTCTTTAGTGGAAAAATGAGCGTTGATGATTTTAAATTATTGGCATCTGACTCAAAGTCGTTTGCGAACAAAGTACAGGCATCCACTGATGCAGAAAAAGCACGCTTACTAGATATAATGATGGCGCAAGATTTTCAAGATTTAACTGGACAGTTAATCAAGAAAGTTTTGGTTATTACGCAAGCAGTTGAGAATGAATTAGCTCAGATTTTGCTCGATAACGCTCCAACCGAACTTAAAGAAAAAGCCATTGAATTGATGGAAGGCCCGTCCGTTCCAAATGCTGCATTAGAGCAGGACGATGTAGATAACCTACTTGATAGTTTGGGTTTCTAAATGGATGACATGCTCAAAGAATTTGTCGTTGAGGCCTTAGATTTAGCGGTTAATGTAGAAGAGCATTTGCTCTCACTACAAAAAAACCCTGAGGATATGAATACCCTCAACGCTGTGTTTAGATCCTTTCACACCATTAAAGGTGGCGCAG
>JAYVHZ010000523.1:0-11231 GCA_043770645.1 Undibacterium sp.
CCCATCAAGCGGAAATCAGTGTCAGCCGCATGCTGGGGGCAACCAATAGTTTCATTCATAAACCGTATTACTATACCGGAGCCATGTTGGGTGTACTCGCAGGCGCTTTGGCACTAGGCTTAGTGGCACTCTCATTACAACCACTGAATCAAGCGATTGCAGAATTTGCCAAGTTGTACGCTTCAGAATTTCACCTCAGCCCACTTGGACTATTATCTAGCCTAGGCTTAATCTTCATCAGTATGCTACTTGGCCTATTTGGCGCCTACCTCTCCGTTCGACGACAATTATCAAAAATAGCTGCATAATTTCCTAGAAACCTCAGTTGACCGCTTAATCTCTCGTCTCAAAAGTTCATCCGGCTGCGCAACTTTCATGAGGAAATTCGGTCTTATACGCGGATTTCTGCACTGAAATGCTAGAGAAAATTAGTTTTTTTACAGCAGATACCTTGAAATTCGGCAAAACAAACAGATTATTAGCACTCATGCCGATTGAGTGCTAATATTAGAACTTGAAAGTGCCGAAAAACGTTTTGGTACGGCTCTATAGATACAATCTGATTCCATATCAGGAGGAAACATGACACAAACATCAGCACAAGGCATTTTGCGTTCTTCGGATAGCACCGCTTTAGCACTGGGGTTTTCCGGTACCTTAGGCAATATTGATGCCTATATCTCTGCAGTCAATCGTTTACCGATGTTAACGCAGCAAGAAGAAATTGATCTTGCAACCAAATTAAAATTACACAATGACCTCAACGCTGCGCAACAATTGGTTATGTCGCACTTGCGTCTGGTTGTCTCCATTGCCCGTGGCTATTTAGGTTATGGCTTACCCCACGCGGACTTAATTCAAGAAGGTAATATCGGCCTGATGAAAGCAGTCAAGCGTTTCGATCCAGATCAAGGTGTACGCTTGGTCTCTTATGCCATGCATTGGATCAAAGCCGAGATGCATGAGTACATTTTGAAGAATTGGCGTTTGGTTAAAGTCGCAACGACAAAAGCACAGCGTAAATTATTCTTTAATCTGCGCTCAAATAAAGAAGGTCTGGATTCCATGACACCTTCGCAGATCGACAGTTTGGCGAGTAAGCTCGATGTCAAACGCGAAGACGTGATTGAAATGGAAATGCGTCTTTCTGGTCGCGATGTTGCTTTAGAAGGCTCTAGCGATGATGAAGACGAAAAATTTGCGCCTATCGCTTACTTAAAAACGGATGCTGGTGAACCAACCAATGTCATCGAAGCACAGCAATATGATCGCTTGCAAGGTGAGGGTTTAGAAACCGCTCTAGCTAAACTTGATCCACGTTCACGTCACATCATCGAATCACGCTGGTTGCAAAATGATGATGGATCTGGCGCAACTTTGCATGAATTGGCCGACGAATATGGCGTATCTGCGGAACGCATTCGTCAAATTGAAAGCGCTGCGTTGAAGAAGATGAAAGCGGCACTCAGCGAATTCGCTTAAGTGGCAAGTACTTTTTTAGATATATGAAAAAGGCACTCAATTGAGTGCCTTTTGTTCTATGCGGTTCTTTCGCCAAATTGAAGATTTGACCCAGATTTATTTCAACAAAATCTTCAAATCATGCACGATGGTTTCTGGTTTTTGTCCGTATTGAACGTATAAGCGAATGCGGCCCTGCGGATCAAACACATAGCTTGCCGCCGTGTGATCCATCGTATAACTTTCAGGTGTCTTGCCGGGACTCTTTTGATAAAACACCTTAAACTCTTTTGCGACTTTATCGGTTGCCTCGGCATTGCCATATAGCCCTAAAAAGCGCTTATCAAAATTCGGTACATAAGCGGCCAATAGCTCTTGCGTATCGCGCTCTGGATCTACCGTAACAAACAAAACTTGCACACGCTCTGCCAAAGAACCGAGTTGCGTCATGACTTTTGACATTTCGAACATCGTTGTGGGACATACATCCGGACATTGGGTGTAACCGAAAAATACTACGACTGCCTTACCTTTAAAATCAGCCAAGGTGCGTGGTTGTCCATTTTGATCGATCAGCGAGAAATCCTTGGCATAAGATAGGCCAGTCAGATCCGTATTCAAGAATTTCTCTTCTGGCTTATTGCATGCGCTCAATATCAAACTAGCCGCAAGAACCAAACCACAAGAAAAAAATCGCGTCCAAACTGAACGTGTAGAAAGTGTTTTCATATCAGAATTTAATGTAATGATCGACCAACAAAGCGGCGAACAACAAGGAGAGATAAACTATCGAAAACGTGAAGGTTTTACGCGCTAGCACATCATCGTAATGGCGATAAATACGCCACGCGTACCATAAAAATCCCAGTCCCAAGATGACTGCGCTAACCAGATAAATGATGCCACTCATCTTGACGGCATAAGGCAATAAGGTCGTTGCGAATAACGCGATGGTGTATAGCCAAATATGGAAACGCGTGAATTCAAGACCATGCGTGATCGGTAACATCGGCAATCCAGATTTCGCATAATCATCACGACGATACATCGCCAGCGCCCAAAAATGCGGCGGTGTCCAAACAAAAATAATCAATACCAATAACCATGCTTGCATTGGTACTTCATTTGCAATCGCAGCCCAACCTAAAGCTGGTGGCATCGCGCCAGATAAACCACCGATTACGATATTTTGTGGGGTCGCAGGTTTTAAGATTATCGTGTAAATCACAGCGTAGCCAACGAAAGTAACGAAGGTCAGCCACATCGTGAGCGGATTGACCAAGGCATATAAAATCCACATGCCCGCGCCGCCTATCAAAAAGGAGAAAACCAAAATCTGCTTAGTACTCATCTCACCTTGCGCGCTTGGGCGACGCGCGGTGCGTGCCATGCGCGCATCGATTTCGCGCTCGACCAAACAATTAACTGCAAAAGCGGCACCTGCCAGCAGCCAAATGCCGACGGTCGCCGCCAACACGATACGCCAGTCGGGCAGACTCGGCGTTGCCAAAAACATGCCGATCACAGCACAAAAAACAGCTAACTGGGTCACGCGCGGCTTGGTGAGAGCTACATATTGAGATATACGATTGAACAAAGAACTTTGAGTGATCATTGGGTGCGATTAGGATTCATTAGCAACGCTCGAGCGAACCCGATAGTTTAACATGCTCAGCAACAGCACAAGCACTGCCGCGCCTGCATTATGCAAAACAGCAATCGCTAAGGGCCAAGAGAAATAGATAGTCGCCACACCTGTTATCAATTGCATCAGCAAAACCGCCAACACGCCGTTCGACAGTGCTTTTGTATCAACATGCTTTCTGCCTAGATACGCCACATAGCCTAACAAAGCAAACACGACCCAAGCAAAAGTACGATGTACCCAATGAATGGTAACCAATGCCGAAAATGGTAAGAAATCACCACTACCAGTGCGCCCTAGCTCGCGCCACAACACATAAGCATGCTCAAAATCAAGCTGCGGAACAAGTTCGCCATTACACAATGGATAATCATGACATGCCAGCGCTGCATAATTTGTGCTTACCCATCCACCGAGAGCAACTTGCACCAACAAAATAATGAAAGCAATCGGTAAAAGCTGATATAACGGTCGCGAATAGTTAGTCTCGGAACGCGGCGATTCCCGCTGCCATGCCCATACTAATAGCGACAAAATAAGCAAGGCTAAAATCAAATGAATGGTCACGATGATCGGCTGCAATTTCATGGTCACTGTCCATGCGCCAAATGCACCTTGAATGCAGACCAAGACAAACAAACTGGTTGCTAACCAAGGAGAAAATGGGCGAGTCTTGCGTTTCCACCAAGCGATGCCCATCTGCAGCACAATTAAAAAACCTACGCTCATCGCTAGGTAACGGTGCGTCATTTCTATCCATGCTTTGGCAACAGTCACGGGACCAGTCGGCAAGAGGCTTTCTGCCGCTTTGATCTCACTATGTGCCTGAAATGGATTGGCTTCACCATAGCAACCCGGCCAATCTGGACAGCCTAAACCGGAATCGCTTAAGCGTGTGAATGCGCCGAAAATAATCAGATCGAAAGTTAAAAAAAGCGTGACAGCGATGAGCTTTTTATACTTATTCTGTTCTTTTGAAAACAGGACGAAAGCCAGCGGAATCACCGCGAACAAGATCCCAATGATGGCAAGTTGAAGTAGCATGATATGGATTGATGAATTAGCCGATTGCCGATGCCTTGAGCAGCTTAGATAAATCTTTTTTGATCTTATTCGGATCAGCGTCTTTTGGATAACGCATCATCAAATTGCCCAAAGGATCGACCAGATAAACATGGTCATGAAGATTGGTGCCTGATTCCGTTGGCAACCATTTTTCTAGTTTGCTTTTATCACTGCGAAGTAAATGTGTGCCAGCGATGCCTGGTTTTAATTTTTCCGCGACTGCTTGTGCATCGGTGATCAACCAAACTCTTTCTATGCGATCCATGTTCTTACCTTGGGCCAGACGCAATTGGCGGATCTCCAGCAGTTTACGCTGACATACTTCAGCGCAACTTGCATCATCTATTTGCAATATTAGCCACTTACCTTTTAAGTTGCTGAGCTCAACAACTTTACCTCCTTCGCTCTGCAAACCCAAAGTTGGCATAGGATGTTGGCGCGGATCGATTAAGCTCCCGTAATTATTTTTCGGACCTGGCTTAATCACGTAATAAGTGAAATACGATGCAATCAATGGCGATGCACATACCGCTAAAACCGCTAGTAGTTTCCAACGGCCAGCGGCTTTTTTATTTTCTGTTTTTTCCACGACGAATTCCTGTAACAACGAAAAAGATGGCTGCCATCAAAGCTAAGCCATACCATTGAAATGCATAAGCACGATGTTTATCTGATCCGGCCGAAGGCTTTGGCCAATCACGTATCAAACCGTCTCCAGTATTGGAAGTTTGCTCCAATACTTTATCAACGAATGCTAATCGGGTTTGTTTGCGTAACTCATCAAAGGGTACACTCTGAACAATGCTGCCAGACTTTAAAATCTCTTGCTTCCCGAGTTGCATAGTCCGATCTAACTGGTCGCGTACCACCCCTTCAATTTCAACTATGCCTTGATCAGTCAGTAAAGTCGGTATTCTAGTCCGTTCTACAGGATTACGCTGAAGCCAACCTCGCGCCACCAAGACAGCATGATCACTGCCCTGAATCTTAAATGGCATGAGAACATAGAATCCAGCCACGCCATACAGTGGCCGGTTGTCCAGATACAAAGGCCAGTCACGCACAAACTGGCCTTTTAGTTTTACTTTTTGAAATGCTTGAAGCCAACTAAATTCTTGCGCCGTACTCAGCACAATAGGGGCTTGCCGTAATTGCTCCTGCATAAGCGCAGCAATCGCCTCTTTTTCCTCTGCGCGTCTGGTTTGCCAATTTCCCAAGGAGATACCAATCGCACATAATATTGCGGTGGCGAGCAAGGGTAAGATACGAATCAATCGAGACTTAAGCATTACAATAGCTCTTTTGCAGAAAAAGTGAATATCATGAAAATTCTGGTTGCCATCGCCTTCTTACTCATCTTTCTTAGCTTGGGCTCCGCTTTAGTTTATCTAATGAAAGACAAAGGTAAGAGTAATCGTACAGTCAAGGCTCTAGCGTTTCGCGTCGGCTTTTCTGTGAGTCTATTTGTGTTGATCCTGATCGCTAATCATTATGGTCTAATCCAACCGACAGGAATTCGCTAAATCGAATAGTTTTGTGATTAGCCACATGAAGAAAAAGCCGCACTGAGTGCGGCTTTTTTTCGACTGATTAAAATCGGTTATCGCGATTACAACCAGTACACAACTACGTACAAGCCCAACCACACCACGTCAACAAAATGCCAGTACCAAGCTGCACCTTCAAATGCAAAATGGTTCTCTGCTGTGAAGTGTCCTTTCATGTGGCGATATAAAACGACTGACAACATTATCGCCCCCATAGTCACGTGGAAGCCATGGAATCCAGTCAACATAAAGAATGTAGAACCGTAGATGCCAGAGGTTAATTTCAAATTCAAATCGTTATAAGCATGGATGTATTCGTAGACTTGGAAGCCCATGAAAACCGCACCCAACAAAATCGTCGCAAACAACCAGATTGCTGTTTTTGCACGGAGACCTTCACGAATAGCATGGTGCGATATCGTCAAGGTGACACCAGAAGCCAACAACAAAGCGGTATTGATTGTTGGGATAGGAAATGGTCCCATCGTCTTAAATGCTTCAATCGTACCTGCTGGGCCTACACCGCCCCAATTCGCAGCGAAATCTGGCCACAAAACTTTGTGATCCAAGTCGGCTAACCAAGGCATGGTGATGCTACGTGCATAGAACAAAGCGCCGAAGAATGCACCAAAGAACATCACTTCAGAGAAGATAAACCAGCTCATACTCCAACGAAAAGATACATCGATACGCGCACTGTATTTTCCACCTTCAGATTCAGCGATCGCATCGCCAAACCATTTATATAACACGACCAATGTCAAAACGATGCCTATCAAATTCAGATAAGAACCCCAAGTTAAACCATTTACCCAGGCAGATGCACCGATCATCGTCAGTAATAAAGTAGTAGCGCCCAAGACTGGCCACTGTGAAAGGCCTGGCACGAAGTAGTAAGGTGCATTAGCGTTGTGAGTACCCATTTCCATCTCCCGATACAATTTTTTAAACTCAGTTGATAATTAATTTCTTTATTTTGCGACGACTTGCTTCACGATCAAAACTAGAACCGTTATGAAGATTGCCGCGCCTATCAATCCTGCAATAATGACATGAACCGGATTTAACTGTGCTGCATCCTGTTCATAAGCACTTTTCTTACGTATTCCCAAAAACGACCACATTACCGCTTTCATTGTCGCCAAAAAAGAGGCTTTACGTTTGCTTGCTTGCTTTAAGTCGTTCATATCTACCTGCCCATACTTGATTCGAATCAGATCTGATCGACCGTGAACTACGATCCCGTTTTACTCGCCGTTGGTTTGAGGCCAACTTCAAAAAATGTATAGGACAAGGTAATTGTCTTCACATCTTTCGGCAATGCGGGATCAATAAAAAACGATACAGGCATTTGACGTGCTTCATTTGCTTCTAAAGTCTGCTGCTGAAAACAAAAACATTCCATCTTCTTGAAAAATGTCCCAGCTTGTTGCGGTGCGTAGCTTGGAATCGCCTGAGCGTCCATTTTGTAAGATTGTTTATTCACAACCTCATAAACAACTTGTGCCATTTCGCCCGGGTGTACCTGGATACTCGAAACAGTCGGCCGGAAGCGCCATGGCCCTTGCGTATTAGCATCAAGCTCAATCGTGATTAAACGACTTTTATCAACCTGAGAATTCATAACAGCATCAGCAGAAATATCTTTTGGCGTCAGAACATTGATACCAGTAATTTCGCAGATTTTCTTGTAAATAGGAATTAGCGCATAGCCAAAACCGAACATCACTATCGCTACCACCACTAATTTCTTTAGCATCAAGAAATTGAGTTTTCTGGTGACTACTTTTTCCTCAATCGCTTCTTCCACTGCCGTTTGCTTCAATTCCTCAGACATGTAAATCTCGATTCAGTCTTAACGCAAGAAAGTTTGCTTTGCGAACACGCCAATAAAAAACACCAAAACGACTGATACTAGAATCAATGCAGTTTTGAGATTACTTTTATTTTGGTTTTTCATTTTTCAAGCAACCCCAGCCAAAGCCGGGGTTGAATTCCATGGATTATTTAACGACAGGTGGCTCTTCAAATGTATGGAATGGTGCTGGACTTGGTACAGTCCATTCCAAACCTTCAGCACCATCCCATGGTTTATCACCAGCTGGCTTGCCACCTTTGATCGATGGGATTACCACGAACAAAATGAAGTAAACCTGCATCAGACCGAAACCAAATGCACCCACTGAAGCGATTAAATTGAAATCAGCGAATTGGGCTGGGTAATCAGCGTAACGACGTGGCATACCAGCGAGTCCCAGGAAGTGCATAGGGAAGAAAGTGATGTTGAAAGTGATCAAAGACATCCAGAAATGAATCTTGCCGCGTGTTTCGTTGTACATGAAACCTGTCCACTTTGGTCCCCAGTAGTAGTAACCAGCAAACAAGGCAAACAAAGAACCCGCTACCAACACATAGTGGAAGTGGGCAACAACGTAGTAAGTATCTTGTAACTGGATATCAATCGGCGTTACCGCCAAAATCAAACCAGTAAAGCCACCCATCGTAAATACGAAGATGAAGCCGACCGCAAACAACATTGGCGTTTCGAAAGTCATCGAACCTTTCCACATTGTTGCAATCCAGTTAAACACTTTCACGCCAGTTGGGATAGAAATCAACATCGTTGCGTACATGAAGAACAACTGTGCCGTCACTGGCATACCGGTTGTAAACATGTGATGCGCCCAGACGATGAAAGACAAAATCGCGATAGATGCGGTTGCATATACCATCGATGCATAACCGAACAATGGCTTACGTGCAAATGCTGGGATGATCTGAGAAACAATACCGAAAGCTGGCAAAATCATGATGTACACCTCTGGATGTCCGAAGAACCAGAAAATATGTTGGTACATCACTGGATCACCACCACCAGCTGCATTAAAGAACGATGTGCCGAAATGACGATCAGTCAAAGTCATTGTAATCGCACCTGCCAACACTGGCATAACGGCGATCAACAAGTAAGCGGTGATCAACCAAGTCCAGCAGAACATCGGCATCTTCATCAAAGTCATGCCAGGAGCGCGCATGTTCAAAATCGTGGTGATGATATTGATCGAACCCATGATGGAAGATGCACCCATGATATGTACAGCGAAAATCGCCATATCCATCCCAGGTCCCATTTGTGTCGACAGTGGTGCGTACAAAGTCCAGCCGGCAGCGGTTGCACCACCTGGAACAAAGAAGGAACCCGCCAAAAGCAATGCTGCAGGAGGCATCAACCAGAATGAAAAGTTATTCATACGGGCAAATGCCATATCGGATGCGCCAATTTGCAGAGGGATCATCCAGTTAGCGAAGCCAACGAATGCCGGCATAATCGCGCCGAAAACCATGATCAAACCATGCATCGTGGTCAATTGATTGAAAAACTCTGGCTGCATCAATTGCAAACCTGGCTGGAACAATTCACTACGAATGCCCAAGGCCATGACGCCACCAAGCATCAACATCGAGAATGCAAACCACAGATACATGTTACCGATATCTTTATGGTTGGTTGCATACAAATAACGACGCCAGCCGTGTGGATGATCATGGTGATCATGTACGTGGTCGTCGTGACCATGAGAGTGATCGTGGGCGTGATCAGCTGCTGTATTACTCATCTCTATCTCCTGTTCAATTACTTACGCGCAGCCAAAACTTCGGCTGGCTGGACGATATTTTCTGCTGCCTTATTCGACCAGCTATTGCGGGTGTAAGTAATCACCGCAGCAATTTCTGTATCAGACAATGTCGCTTTCCATCCTGGCATTCCACGAATACCATTCAACAGGATTTCCACCTGCGCCGCTTTCGGTCCGTTGACGACTGGAGAAGCATCTAAGGCTGCAAACGCACCTGGAACACCCTTACCATTGGCTTGATGACAAGCAACGCAGTTTGCTGTGTAGACGCTTTCACCGCGCTGTTTCAACTCATCGACAGTCCAAACTTTACTTGGATCATCTGCTTTCGCTGCCATCTCTTTTTTCTTACCATCGACCCAAGCGGTGTAATCTGCATCAGATACGACGCGTACAACGATAGGCATAAATGCATGTTCTTTGCCGCACAACTCAACGCACTGACCACGGTAAGTACCGATTTTCTCTGCCTTAAACCAAGTGTCGCGAACAAAACCAGGAATCGCATCTTGTTTAACGCCGAACGCTGGCACTGTCCAACCGTGAATCACATCATTTGCTGTCGTGATGATACGGATCTTTTTATTGACTGGAACAACGACTTCGTTATCCACTTCCAACAAATAGTTAACGCCACGTGCTTCTGTAGGAGGAAGACCTGGAGCACCGACCTGGGTACGCGGAGTTGCCAGCGTAGACAAAAATGAAATACCTTCACCCTCGCCTTTGAGGTAATCGTAACCCCATTTCCACTGCATACCCGTTGCCTTAATTGTGATATCAGCATTGGATGTATCTTTCATTGCCACGACAGTTTTAGTCGCAGGCAATGCCATACCGATCACAATAAAGAATGGCACGATCGTCCACAGAATCTCAACTGTCGTGCTTTCATGGAAAGTCGCAGGCTTGTGACCTAAAGACTTACGATGTTTCAAAATGGAATAAAACATCACGCCGAACACTGCGACGAAAATCGCCAAGCAAATGTAAAGCATGAGGTTATGGATGGAATAGATCTGCTCCGCGATTTGTGTCACGGGTGTTTGCAGGTTTAACTGCTTGACGGCAGGACCACCTGGGCTATCTTTAACGGCCCAAGCTGGCATCCCAGCAGTCAAAAGCGAAGCACCGAGCACCAAGGAGGCGCCAAGCGTTCTCGACTTTAATCGCATAGCATGTTTCATGATTTCCCCAAAAACCTATTAGAATTTTCAACAGAAATTGCCGTAAGAAAATACTGACAACTTCCACAACTGCGAGAGTATAAAGCGTAAAGCTGCGCTATATCAAGAAGAAATCATGGTTCACCTGAGCAAAATCAGATTGACAAGCACGGATTATGCCAATGAAAATTCCACCGGCAACTTTTCTCTTAGCAATAAAATTTATTAAAAATATTAACTATTTTTTAGGAAAATCCAAACGAACTATGGATTCTCCAGCGGCAGTTCGAGTCGGAATTGGTTTGAATGCATGACCAAACACAAGCTCAATCGTGATTCGGATTTTTCCATCTGCCCCGCGTTTTTTTTCAAGCTCAGATCGCAAGGTTTTCATAGCAGATTTTCCCATCAGACCTGGCCTTTGCGTGGACAGGGGATTTCCACCAAATGCTCGAACATCACTAAATAAGGAATCAAGATCAGTATAAGTTAATGTGATTCGTTCCACATCCATCACTGGCGTCGCAAATCCAGCGGCAACCAACATATCGCCTAGATCATGCATATCAACGAATGGCAAAGTGTGAGGAAAATCATCAATCGCAGCAAAAGCCTGTCTCAACTCGCTAAACGTATCCGGACCAAAGCTAGAGAACATCACAAGTCCATTGTTTGACAAGACCCTGAACCATTCTCGCAATACTTGATC
>JAYVHZ010000524.1:0-10614 GCA_043770645.1 Undibacterium sp.
CGTTCCCAATACGGCTGTTCCTGACGACGGTGTCACATTGACTGTCGTCGCTGTCGTACTGGTGCCACTGAGACTGACCGTGAACACTAAACTGCCGCCTTCACCGACTGTCGGACTACTGACCGATGTCACCACCAAACGATCATCATCGCCACCGCCACCAGTGCCTGTGCCGTCATCTTTAATCACGACAGATGCAGTGCTAGTTCCCAGTGTTGCATTAGTTGGCGTTGACAGATTGACTTGAAATACTTCACTACCTTCGAACACTCTGTCATTCGCGATAGGTACTGTAATCGTTTTACTCGTCTCGCCTGACGCAAATGTGACACTTCCACTTGTTGCAGTAAAATCGCTACCAGCGACAGCTGAACCGTTCGCGGAAGTAAAGTTAACAACGATAGAAGCTGGACTTGACTCACTAAGAACAACTGTAAAACTGACAGTTCCGCTAGCTTCATTCACACTGACAGGACCACTAATGCTGATCGTTGGTACAGAACCATCAAGGATTGTTCCTTGACCGATGATACTTGCTGAATTCGTTGATGTACTGGCAGAAAGTGAGAATGATTCCGTGCCTTCAATAACACCATCATTCACAGCGCTTACACGAACAATCACGCTAGTCACGCCAGCAGGCACTAGAACGCTACCGTTCAATGGTGAGAATGTTTGCCCACCATCAACGGAGACCGATTGAGCAGCGATATCGCTTGCCAAAACAGCAGTTCCTGATAACAGATTAAGAAAGAGAGCTGCTGGGGCGAGATTATTCCCAGTTAAACTTACAACAAATTCCTGTGTCCCACCTTCAGAACCAGAAGCAGCATTGACAGATAACACTTCGGTCGAACCAGTCTGCTGTTCAGCAGCAGTGGTAGTCAGAACAGGGCTAGCATCATCAATGACCGCAGCATTTACCGAGATCGGTGTAACGTTCTCAGCGATACGTTCAAGGCGCACAAATCCACTACCATCACCAGCATCGCCACCACCTAAACCGGCAGCTGTTTCTTCCAATAGTTTATCGAGACTACTTTCACCAATGACAGCATTGGCAATATTTTGAGGCGAAGAATCCGCTGGCAATAAAGCGGCTTTGGCTATGTCTGATTGGCTTGCGGCAAATACGCTTGCATCCAGCGTTACCGTTTCATTTTGACGAACCAAATAGTTATGACCAGAGTCGAAGGCCAACTCGACTTGCGCTCCAGGTGCAGCGACAATGACATCATTTTCATATACAACATCGCCGACTTTCAAGACATGCTGCTTACCGTCTGGCGACTTAATGATTGCTTGACCTTGAAGTGCGACTACTTTACCAATGATGTTTGCGGAATTTGCCATTTCGAGTCTCCAGACGGATAGATTGAATATCCAGACTCTAACAAATTCATTTCCCTACGGTAATTGTACCTAGGTACTAGACTCACACTATTTAACCATCTTTTACATGCAGAGCAAGTTGCAAACGATTCTTTAATTGCAACTTATCGAGAACTGACCCGACATGCGCCTTCACTGTACGCTCTGTAATTCCCATTTTTGAAGCAATTTCCTTATTGCTTAAGCCTAGGGCGATCGCTCTAGCGACTTCCAGTTCTCGAACAGTCAGCAACTTTGCCCATTGTCCTAAAACCTTTTCCAACTTTTGATCCACTGCTGCACCACCAGAACCTAGCAATTTCTGCATAATAGATTCGCCTATCCAAATACCACCCTGCTCAACCACGCTAGCAATATTTAACAATACTTCGATACCTGCATGGGTATTACAGTAGGCTTTTGCCATGACAGAAAATGCTGCCAGCGCCTCCAAATCATTCGGCAAATCACTCATCACAACAATTCGTGCTTGGGGCGCAGCCACTTTTACCGGCAGGATTTGCTGCGCCATTGTTTGCTGCGAATTAAGATGCAACCAAACCACTGCTTGGAGGGGGCAAGATAACTCAGCCAGAACAACTGGTTTTACCAAGGGAAATGCTATTTTCAGCGAAGATGGTAATTCCATCGTCTCCGAACAAAACAAATGCGTCGTTACACAATTTTGATCAAACAATTTCATCACCTAGCGTTCGGTAAATGCCGCTTGTTTTGCACGCAAAACTGGCTTTAACATATAAGAAAGTATCGTCTTTTTACCCGTAATAATATCCACCTCTGCCACCATTCCAGGAATAATTGGCTGACCACCTTCGAGCGTAGCCTTATTGGTCGTCACTCGAACCGTATAAAAAGTATTACCCCGTTCATCGGTGACGGAATCAGCACCGATATGCTCAAGTTTTGCTTCCAGTCCGCCATAAGTGGAAAAGTCATAAGCAGAAAATTTAACCACAGCCTTTTGCCCGGGCACTAAAAAAGCGATATCTTTCGGAGCAACCTTTGCCTCTAGAATTAATTTACCATCACTAGGCACGACCTCGACCACATCACGTCCTGGCTGAACAACGCCCCCAACGGTGTTAACTAACAGACGCTTCACGGTACCTCGCACTTGTGAACGAATTGCAGTTTGTTTGACCCTATCAGCCAAACCTGCCCCACTTTGAATCAAGGAATTTAAGCGAGACATGGTTTCGGATAGTTCTTTACTCGCATTATTTCGCACAGCCAGTTCCACTTCTTGAATTTTCCGCATCGCTTCATTCATTGCCGCAGCGGAGCGCGCGATTTGTGCAGTGGCGACATCGCGTTCACCTTTAAAACGGGAAACATCGCGCTCAAGACGCAATAATTCAACTTCAGATACCGCTCCAGTAGCAAGCAACGGTCTGGTGACACTTAATTCTTTTTGGCTTGATTCGTAAGCATTAGCTGCTTGCTTTTGTCTCGCATTTGCCTCCGCTTGCTCTTGACTGCGCTGCTCATATTGCTGTCTGGCGATAGAGACTTGGGCGTTTAATTCTGAGGTCGCGGTTTCATATAGCTTTTGCTCCTCTTCTGCAGTTTTAGGATCTTCGGTAACCACTTCTGGTGGCGGTATAAACGCCTTACCTTCACCTATCGCCCGCAGACGTGCTGCCTTTGCAGTCAGTGACAAATACAATGATCGATTTTCA
Organism: Undibacterium sp.; assembly: GCA_043770645.1. Classification (GTDB taxonomy): domain Bacteria; phylum Pseudomonadota; class Gammaproteobacteria; order Burkholderiales; family Burkholderiaceae_D; genus Undibacterium. Next base: position 3,072 of record JAYVHZ010000524.1, read on the forward strand.
TTGACCGATGCTTCGAAGCGCGTCGGATCTATCTGCAGAAGAATCTGCCCTTCATTCACTACTTGACCTTCTTTTACCAAAATATCCGTCACAATCCCGCCATCTAAGCTCGGATAAATTTGCAACTGCTGCGAAGGAATGACTTTCCCCTCACCTTTGGTAATTTCGTCCACATGCACAAACGCCGCCCACACCACAAACAGCACGAACACCACAATAACCGAATGCAGCAAGACTCGAGCACGCAGAGGCTCTTGCTGTGCAATGATGCTATCAGCGTCACGCATAAAATCGGATTCAGGCAGACTGACATCATCTTGCCAGCACTGCAACCACCCACCAGGCGTCATCCCCATACGCAGACGCAAGCGTTCAAGAACAGATAGGATGCCAAGTCCAAAGCGGTGCCAAAACTTCATAATTTTGCTCTTCCTATTTGGCCGGTTTGCAACGCTTGCATAACTTTATCGCGAGGCCCATCAGCGACGATCATGCCATGATCAACCACGATAATTCGAGTGGCCAGATCCATCAGGCTAGGCCGATGCGTCACTATAATCATGGTTTTATGTTTGCCATAACGACCAATACGCTCTTTAAATTGCGCTTCGGATGGATAGTCCATTGCGCTCGTTGGCTCATCCAACAACAATACTGGTGGATCAAGTAAAGCAGCGCGGGCGATAGCAATACTTTGGCGCTGACCACCCGAGATCGATTCGCCGCGCTCGCTAATCGCCATATCAAAGCCTTCCGGATGGCTATTAACAAATTCGGTCAAGCCCGCCAATTCTGCCGCGGCAACCACGGCACGATCATCAGCATAGGGAGCACGGATCGTGATATTTTCTCGCAAAGTGCCATAGAACAGCATAGAGTCTTGTTCAACATAACCGAGATTTCTACGTAAATCGGCTGGGTCAAGTTGACGTAAATCGACATCATCTAACAACACAGCGCCTTTGGTCGGTGCATACAAACCCAAAATCAATTTTTCTAAAGTAGTTTTACCTGATCCAATCCGACCAATGATGACGACGTGTTCACCTTGGGCTATTTTGAAACTGATCCCGCGTAAAGCTTCTTCCTTGCGTCCCGGATAACTAAAGTAAACATTACGAAATTCAATCTGCCCCTTGATCTCTGGTCTGTGAACAAAGGCGGTTTCATCGCTACGCTCAGTTGGCGTCGCCATAATTTTCTCTAAAGATTCAAGGGAATTTTTCGCACCTTCGAATTGCAACATCAATCCCACAACCTGCGCAACCGGTGCCATAGCGCGTCCTGCTAACATCGTTGCGGCAATCAAGCCACCCATGGACATCATTTTTTCTTGAATTAAATACACACCAGCGATCACCACAGCGACATTCACCAATTGTTGAATCGTGGATGCGCCATTCATGCTAGATGCGGACAGCAATTTAAGTTCAGAATTCACCTTTGCCAAAAAGGCCGTAGTCTTTTCCCACTTTTCTTGCATCTGACTCTCTGCGCCATGTGCTTTAATCGTTTCTAAAGCAGTCAGGCTCTCCACCAAGGTCGAATTTCGCAAAGCAGCAGCACGGAAAGTTGTCTCAGACAATTCACGCATTTTATGCTGGACCGTGTAGCTATAGATCACCACCAAAATAATCCCAACAAGCGGAAGCAAAACGAGGGGCCAAGCTATCCACGCCAATACAAATAAGAACAAAATGGCAAATGGCAAATCAATTAATGCTGTTACTGTCGCCGATGCGATAAAGTCACGTACCGTTTCAAATGAACGCAAATTAGAAGCAAAAGCACCAACTGAGGCAGGACGCTCTGACATGCGCATTCCCAGCACACGTTCCATAATCAAACTGGATAACTTCAAATCAATTCGATTACTCACCAAATTAATAAAATGTCCGCGTAATACCCGAATACCATAATCAAGCAGCAACACCAACGTAATCCCGCCAGCGAATACCCACAGGGTTTGGATCGCAAAATTCGGCACAACGCGGTCGTACACATTCATCGTAAACAAAGGCATTGCGATGGCGAACAAATTGATTAACAAGGCTGCAGCCAAAATATCTTTAAAGATGGGACTTTGCTCAAGGACTGCGCCCCAAAACCAATGGCGCTGAGGAACTTCAACTAGGGGCGGCGTACGACGATCAAAACGGAAATGTGGGCGAGAGAAAATCGCCACTCCGGTATAGCGCCCGAGCAGATCTTCGCGACTGAGATTGACTGCACCTTGACCAGAGTCAGGCATCAGTAATTGTGCAAACTCGCCATCACTACTCCAGCCTTGCAATAAGCAGGCTTCATTATTTTTGAGCAGCAAAATCACCGGCATTAAAGCTGCATCGATTTTACCTAATTCACGACGTACGACTTTGGCTGAAAAACCAGCATGCGCAGCCGCTCTGGCGAAAAGAGAAGGTGTTAATCCAGCCGCCGGCAAAGGCAAACCTGCGGTCAAAGCGGCACGTGTACTCGGACGCCCATGGATTCTGGTCAACTCAACTAAGCAATCAAGTAAGGGATCACGATGCAACAAGTCCTCTCGAATACCCGAGCCGAATCCTGTGCTATTGCTTGGCTTATCTGATTGTGGGGATTGATTTTCTTGCTGAGTCATTCGAATGCCGCCCTTGTAAATCCTTATCATTACACTATAAGCTTCGCCAAATGCTATTCAGTGAAGTGCATCAGTCAGACGCTGGCGCTTGTGCTTTTCTCTAAAGGAAAAGCTGATCTGATTGATTTTACAATACGAAATATATTCCTGAAAGGAAATTTGCAACTAAACTTCAGGCGTTTACAATTCTTGACAAATTAATAGCAAAAAGTCTTTAACTTACTTTATTTAAGCCATCCGCGGCGCTTGAAATACCAAAATGGCGTAATCGCTGAAACCAACATTAACCCTAAAGCGAACGGATAACCTAAGCTCCATTCCAATTCAGGGAACCACACTTTGAAGTTCATACCGTAAATACTCGCGATCAAAGTCGGTGGCAAAAATGCAACCGAAGCGACTGAAAAAATCTTAATGATCTTATTCTGATTAATGTTAATGAAACCGACGGTGGCATCCATCAAGAAGTTAATCTTATCAAACAGGAACGAAGTATGACCATCAAGCGATTCGATATCGCGCAAAATCTGACGCGCTTCTTCGAACTGCTCGGCGTTGAGCAAACGTCCACGCATCAAAAAACTGACAGCACGCCGGGTATCCATCATATTGCGGCGAATTCTGCCGTTCAAATCTTCTTCTTGTGCAATCGCATTCAAGGCCACTGCGGCATCTTGATCTGAAAAATCTTTTTGCAAAACGGCTCGGCTAACTTCTTCCAGATTTTGATAAATACCTTCTAACGCATCCGCAGAATATTCAGCATCGGTCGCGTACAAATCCATCAATACATCTTTATAATCCGCAATCGATCCGGGGCGCGAACGTGCCCGCATTCTGACTAAGCGAAACACTGGCAAATCCACAGTGTGCACCGAGAACAAAATCTCGCGCGCTAGAATAAATGCCACCGTCACTGTGCGCGTAGGCTCATCATCATCGTCGTCATCAATGAGAAAATCAGTACGTAAATGCAGATCACCGTTATCCGCTTCGTAGTAGCGCGCTGAAGCTTCAATGTCTTTAACCTCATCTTCACCAGGTAAAGTCACACCGTAAATACCCTTTACCCATTCGCGCTCTTCTTCATTTGGATCGGTCAAATCAACCCAAACTGGCAAGGTGTTTTCTAGGTCTTCCCGGTTCTCAATATGTATTTGGCTTAAACGCCCATTGTGCAAAACGAATACATTGATCATGTCAAACTCCTTTATCGCGTTGGCAACTCTGACGAGTTCATGCGACGTAAAATAACTTCACTGCGTCTTTGTAAATACGCTGAGCCTGTGTTCTTGTCGAAGTATCTTGGCTTTGGCAACATCACCGCAAGGCGTGCCGCCTGCATGGGCGACAAGGCTGCTGCACTGATGCCGTAATAATGTCGTGCTGCCGCCTCCGCACCAAAAACCCCTACGCCCCACTCGACCGAATTCAGATAAATTTCAAAGATTCGCTCTTTATCCATACACATCTCAAGCATAAAGGTAATGATCAATTCTTGACCTTTACGGTAATAGCTGCGCTCACCAGATAAAAACAAATTCTTCGCTAACTGTTGGGTGATGGTCGATCCACCTGAAACGACTTTGCCTTTTTTCTGATTCTTCTCAAAGGCTTTTTGCATGGCTTCCCAATCCACCCCTTCGTGATCAGTAAAGCCATCATCTTCGGACGCAATCACGGCCCGCTTCAAATTTCTCGATATTTTTGAATAATCCACCCACTTATGTTTCAAGACGAACTTCGGATTTTTTTCTTGCAAGATCGCTTCTTGTTGACGCATGAAACTTGTCGACTCAGGATTAAAACTACGCCACCAGATAACTTGGATTAAAAAATAAAACTGCAACAGCAAGAACAAACTAACTGGCAGAACGACTATCCAAAATAGAATACGTTTCAATGTCATTTACACGCGCCTCTTATTGGTCGGATATTGGTCGAAAATGAGCAAATAAGGGTGCTGTTTCCGGTCGAAGGCCACGCCAGATAAAAAAAGCCTCGGCGGCTTGCTCGATCAACATCCCCAAGCCATCTCGTGTTTTCGCACCACATTGTTGCGCGTATTGGTTGAAACTCGTTTGCGCATCTGCATACATCATGTCATACGCCAAACACGACGCACTAAAAATACTCGGTGAAATCGGTGGCACTTCGCTTTGCAAACTTGCCGAAGTCGCGTTGACAATCAAATCAAAACCACCATCCAATTGCTCCCAAGTCTTCGCGTCAAGTTCACAAGGAAAACTGATTGCAGACTTAGCCAATTCGACCAATTCCACTGCCTTAGATAAAGTCCGATTAGCAATCGTCAAACTAACTGGCCGCTCTTCCAACAAAGGCAACAAAGCACCACGGGCAGCACCACCAGCGCCCAATAACAAGACCCGACATCCTCGTATCGGCGTCGCAGCATTGTGCGTAATGTCGCGCACCAATCCGATGCCATCCGTATTGTCGCCAATGATTTCACCAGCAGAAAATGTCATGGTATTCACCGCACCCGCCATCGCCGCTCGCGCACTCAATCGATGTGACAATGCATAAGCTTCCAATTTAAAAGGCACAGTGACATTCGCCCCCTTACCGCCCGCGCTCACAAACTGCTGCACGGACGCGGCAAAGCCATCGAGCGGTGCCAAATTCGTTTGATAGTCCATCGCTTGCGCCGTTTGTTTGGCAAACATCGCATGGATCAACGGTGACTTACTATGATGAATTGGATTCCCAAAAACACAGTAGCGAGCAAGATCTAAACTCATTGCTGACCTCCGCGCATCTCCGTTTCTAACTGCTGTTCACGGGTAAATTTGAAACGGGTAATCACGATCCAGATATCATCTTTGTCTTTTGAGCGCATATTCGGAGGGAAATTACCAAACGGAGCAGCCTTCCTGATGATTTTTAATGCGGCGGCATCAAGTGCGCGATTACCCGAAGTCTTCTCAACTTTCGGTCCGCCACCTTTTTCGTAAATTGTGCCATCCTGAAAAATCGGGATATAAATAATCACTTCCCCATACAGTTTTTTACCATTCAACTGCGGAAAATTTATCGTCCCGATCTCTTCAACTTTCTTCTGCAAAGCCTTGTAGTAAATCGCATGTCCTACTGCCTGTGTGCTTGGGGACAAAAAAGTTTTGCGTGGTCGCTTATTTTGATCTTCTATCGTTTGCGAGATTTCCGCAATCGACCGCGCCAACATCTTATTGCTATCTAATTGGTCGCGACCATTTTCGGCTTGCTGATTTTCTTCCAGCTGCTTTTTATCGAGCACACGTTGCGATTTAAAGCGAGTTTCATTGCGCACTTGATCGATCAATTGTTTTTGTCGCTCTTCTAACTCTTGAATTTTGCGTTGCGCGACCAACACACTATCGCCATCTTCGGTTCTACGCATGTCGGGCAAAGGTGACTTCGCACGACCCTCGTCATTTGCGCCGCCACCATCCAGATTCACCTGTGCCAATGCTTGTGCTTGCATGGGACGCTTCGCATGTTTGGCATTGACCAAAATGATTTCCAGACCAGGGTCTGCTGCTGGAACAGGCTCCGATTTCGGCATGACAAAATGCACCATCAAGACGATAGTGTGAAACAGCAGCGATACCAAGATCGCGGCACTTAAAATCAAATTATCAAGAACTATTTTCACAAATTAAATCCCAAACTGCATTTTTATTCGACTTTACGCCATACCACCCGATTCCTGATCAGCATTATCAGCAACTTCAGCCACCGAATTCGATTCTTGCATAGGCAAACCATCTGCACCCTCGATCATGTCTGAAGGTGCAATGCTGCTATCAGTACTTACATCCACATCGGCATCCGCAACAATTTCAGCCCCATCCTCGGGCGCTTCTTCTAAATCTTCTTCAGTTAAGGTACTGAGCATTTCAAGCAAACGCACTTCAATACTCAAATCTAATTCATCCCAACGAATCACTTCGAGGCGCACTTGCGCACCTCTCGCTACCTGCGGCATCCCAGGCAGGCGAATAATCAAGGGAATTTCTAACAAACGCAAGACTTCATCTTTTAATACAACAGCATCGACTTGCTGACGATTTTCTTGCCCTAACCAACGCAAACACCAATAGCGTTCCATGTTGGTCTGAAAGTCACCATACGCTGCATAAGCTGCATCAAAACCAGAAACAATCGCAAACAGATCAGCATCTTTTGGTTTAAACGGTGCGACCAATGCTGCTGTCACACCGTGCTGGACGCAAGCGATGATTTGCCATTGATTGACTAAGTCGGTGTAACGACGCAAGGGAGAAGTACTCCACGCGTATTGATCTACGCCTAAGCCCTGGTGTGGCGCGGCATGCGTGACCATGCGCACTTGCATCTTGGCAGCCCAACCACCAGAACCACCGCCCTGTGCGCGATAGATACCCGGAATACCATGATCCGCCAGTAATTTACCCCAAGTGCTGTTAGCCAAAATCATCAGCTCTGCAACAATTTTGTCTAATGGCGCACCACGCTTGCGGCGTACTATGCTGACCACATCGTCTTCCACATAGAAATTGAAATCGACACGATTAGTTTGTTCAGGCTTTAAGCCGAAACTTTCGCGTTTTGCCATGCGCCCCGCTTCCAAAACTTGCACCCATTTCCACAACAAAGCGATGTCGGCTTTGTGCGCGTATTCACCAGCATCATTTGCCAGATTGTCTTCCGTAACTAAGGCATCGAGTTCATTATGTCGAAGATTGGCTGACATTGGAATCGCTTCGACTTTGGTCTCGGTACTGACTATGCTCCAGTCATCGGTATTGACGGTCACATACAACGACACCGCAGGACGGGTCTAGATCGATTGGGTCAAGGCTCACAAGACCCACCGGCGCGGCCGGATCGAGGAGTATTGCGAGGAATTCAAGGGATCGAGCTTTCATGCCGGCCAGACCC
>JAYVHZ010000525.1:0-3121 GCA_043770645.1 Undibacterium sp.
GTGCGCAGTGAAAGCAAGGAAACTCGTGCTTTGTTACTGTCAGCGATTAAGCGAGTCGCCATCAATACGGCACGTGCTGCGGGCTTGCCAGAGAACTTATTGCCAGAAGTCGTGGAGCGCGATACGCCGACGCCGCCAACCTTAAACGATATTCCTCTCACTCAGCATTTGAAAAAAGTGTGGACTGCGAAATTAGGAAAAGACGCGTTCGCGACACCAAAAATGCGTGACGGAATGGGTGCGGAAGATTTTCCATTCTTCACTAGCGATCCCTACATTCCTAGCGTGTATTTCTCGATAGGTGGCACACCTAAAGAAGATTTTGAAAAAGAGAAAAAAGGCGGCCCAGCGGTACCGGGGCACCACAGTCCCTTGTTTAAAATCACACCAGAGCCAGCGATTCGTGCTGGCGTCGAAGCAAGTGTGATTGCTTTGTTGGATTTGTTGAAGAAGTAAATAGCCTGCAAAGAAAAACCGCCCAAAAGATCTGGGCGGTTTTTTTTGCTCTGCTGAAAGCTTAACGCAGAGTGCGATTAAATAAATCTAAAGTACGTTGCCAAGATAATTTGGCGGCAGCTTGATCAAAACGTGGTGTCGTATCATTATTAAAGCCGTGCTCCACGCCTTCATACACAAAGCCTTGATATTTCACACCAGCCGCTTTTAGAGCCTCTTCATATTTAGGCCAACCCGCCACCAGGCGTTCATCTTTACTCGCATGATGCACCAGCACTTCGGCTTTAATATTCGCGACAGCATCGAGAGCGGGTGCGCCACCATAATAAGGCACGGCTGCGGCTAGATCTGGAATCTTGGTAGCAAGGAAATTGGCAATCGCACCGCCATAGCAAAATCCGACCACACCGACTTTGCCATTACCACCAGCGATCGTTTTTAAGATGCCTGCAGCAGTCAGAAAATCTTCGCGCGTCTTGGCTTGTTCTAATTTGGGAAAGAGTTCACGTGCTTTCTCTTCTGTGCCAGGATAGCCACCAAGCGGGAATAAAGCATCTGGTGCAAAGGCGATGAAATTGTCTAATGCGACGCGACGCGCAACTTCTTCGATGTGTGGGTTCAAGCCACGATTTTCGTGTACCACTAACACGGTTGGCAAAGGCCCTTTGGCATTCGCAGGTTTGACCAAATAGCCGCGCAGCGTGCCGTAACCATTTGGTGAAGGATATTCAACATAACTTGCCGTGATGCGTGCATCGTCAGGTTTGATTTGCTGCGCCATTGCAAAATTGGGGCTCAATGCTTGTAGCAAACCTTCAGCAGTGACCGCTCCCGCAGCATACTTACCAGCAGAGCTCAAAAAACCACGACGACTGATACCGCCATGTACATATTGATCAAATAACTTTAGTACTTCGGGGTGAAAATCTTTGGCTGTTTGCATCAAGGTCTCCTAAATGTACTCGTCAATTAGCGTTTAGCTAATGATTAAGAAAATGTTTAAATATTTTTTAAGACGCCGTTCAGTTTTACACTCAATTTTTTATTTAATTACAGACCTTACGATACACATAAAAACCATCATTTGCATAGATTGTTCTTCGGTTCAAATAGTTGCTGCATGTCTCAGCGAAGTAACGAGTAAGGTTCAAGCTGAAATGAGCCAACACGAAATCATTCGCATTCATTACTTGGCTTGGTCTTCGGTGTCTACACATTGACCAACCGGCTTGACCCAACCGGGCAAAGGTATCTTACCCATCATCGAACGACTGCTACTAGAAGCCGAAAATTTACGTCAAGCGGGTAACGATTACTCCGATCAAGCGCGTGGGACTTTAGCGATTGCAACGACGCATACATAAGCGCGTTACGTCTTGCCGAAAGTGGTACAACAGTTCCGATTGGCTTTTCCCGAAGTGCGTATCGCTTTACAACAAAGTGCACCAGAACACATCGCAGAATGGGTATTGTCAGGTAAAGCCGATATCGGCATTCAAAGATTTAGTATCTTTCCCATGCTATGAATGGAATCACGTGGTCGTGGTGCCGGAAGGTCATTCATTACTCGCGCATGAAAAATTAAGCTTAGAAGACCTCGCCAATTATCCTTTGATTACCTACGATGTTGGCTTCACTGGCCGTGGGCATATTGACGATGCATTTAAGCGCGCTGGCTTGCGCACCGATATCGTATTGACCGCGATGGATTCTGACGTGATTCAGCAATACGTGTCACTAGGATTAGGCGTGGGTTTGGTCGCGTCGATGGCGATAGAATCAAGCAATGAAAACCAGCGTGCACAAGGTTTGCGAACGATCTCAGCTTCGCACTTATTTCAATCGAATGTGACACGTTTGGCGGTACGACGCGGTGCCTATTTACGCGCATACACTTACGACTTCATACAAAAATTCGCCCCTGATTTAAGTCGCGACGACATACGATTGGCTTTGATAGATCACGCAGGTGAATAGATCTACTAGCGTGACTAATCTTTGAATGTGCCGAGGATACAAAAGCCATTTTGAGATTAACCTCATCCTATAAATAAATCGAATAAGCCTTTCAATAAAAATATAAGCACGATAAACACAAAGATAAATGTAATGACCCAATACTCAGTTTTCTCTTCTTTTGTTGACTCTTCATATCTTTGATCGAAGGACTTAGTCAAAGACTCAATTATCAAAGTTTTTTGGTTTTTTTTCGCTCATACTTTACACAGATAGATGTTATTTGAAACCATTTGCGAAGAAATTCCACGACGCTACTAAAAGAAACACGAACTCAAAAAATACCCCTACCATTACCAAACCAGTACTTGTATCTTGATCCAGTATCCTCGATACCAACGGATGGTATCCCTCTCCGCCGTTTTTTAGCTTTCGATACGTCGAAACTATACAAATCTCGACAATAAAAAAGTAAAGACCGAGTAACAAAAAAGTCTCCCAATCTCCCTTATAAATAAACTGGATCAAAGTACAAAGGATGCCGTAAAGTAATATGATCCAATCGTACTTTAAACGTAGTCTTACTACTTCTGCGGCTCTAGGATTTTTCATGCTTTTGAAGGAGATGAGCAAGCAATAGGCAAAAATTGAATCTCAATTTCTTGCCTTTTGAGATCGATATCTATGTCGTTTGTTTTAGTTGTACGCA
>JAYVHZ010000526.1:0-7816 GCA_043770645.1 Undibacterium sp.
CCATCTTCTTTGCGCTCCACTAAGTACAAACTAAAGCCCATTTTTTCTTGCACATCACGGTGACCTGTTTGAATAGCGTTTTCAGCGTCAGCTAAGGTGCGAATCCCTTTGTCTCGAATGTTGTCAATAAAGCTGGGTTCGTTCACCAAATGAAGAAAAAAATCTGCATCGTTTGCATTCAAGGTTCTAAGACGTAAACGCGGTGTTGAAAAAATAATTTCGGTGGTAAAAGGTGCTGGTGTCATCGGATCTGACTTTGGATTAATATTTTCATTAATAACTTAAGCGTTTCTGTGCTGGTCTAACGTTGGTAAATTGCGCTGGATGTAATTTAAACACAGCGACCGCTTGCGAGAGTGCTTGTGCCTCATCTTGCATACTTTCAGCTGCAGCCGCTGCTTGTTCTACCAATGCCGCATTTTGTTGAGTCATTTCATCGATGTGGGTGATGGCGACATTGACTTCTTCGATTCCTGAGCTTTGCTCTTGGCTAGCTGCTGTGATCTCAGACATGATGTCGGCAACATATTTAACTGATGCAACGATTTCATCCATAGTTTTTCCAGCATCATCGACCAAGCGCGATCCATCGTCGATTTTGGTCACTGAGTCGTTGATGAGTTCTTTAATCTCTTTGGCTGCACTTGCCGATCGTTGCGCCAAGCTGCGCACTTCAGAGGCAACCACAGCAAATCCGCGACCTTGTTCTCCAGCGCGAGCCGCTTCTACTGCGGCATTTAAGGCGAGAATGTTGGTTTGAAAGGCGATGCCATCAATGACGCCGATGATGTCGACAATTTTCTTTGAACTATCTTTGATGGAATTCATCGTATGTACGACGTTGCCGACCACTTGACCACCTTTGACGGCAACATCTGAAGCTTTGAGTGCCATTGAGTTTGCTTGTCTAGAGTTGTCGGCATTTTGTTTAACCGTTGACGTTAATTCTTCCATCGAAGAAGCGGTCTCTTCAAGTGAACTTGCTTGCGATTCGGTGCGAGACGATAGATCAGCATTGCCCGCTGCGATTTGGCCGGAAGCAGTCGCTATCGTTTCTACACTACTATTAACTTGTTGTATGGTGTCGATGAGATTCTTATTCATGTGTGCCAAAGCATCCAATAATTGTCCTGTCTCATCTTGCGCTTTGTTGTCAAACACCGCGGTTAAATCACCTTGGGCAACACGAGTTGCAATTGTGATCGCCTCGTTTAGTGGAACAGTAATTGATCGTGTGATCCAGTAGGCCAAAAGGGCACCAATAGCTGACGCTACAATACCAACCAGTATCATTAGTTTGATCGAAAAGCTCACATCACTATTGATCGCCGCCTCTTCAGTCTGCATTTTTTTGCGCTGGTAGTCGACTATCGCTTTCATCGCATCATTGGCTTTTTTGAGTGCAGGGAAAACTGCGCCGTTCATTTGATTTTCAGCGGCATCGATATCGTCTAGTTCTAGTGAATCAGCAGCTTTAACAAAGGTAGAGACAAAGCTTTCGTTGGAAATACGTGCAGTGTCAATCAAGCTTTTTCGGTTGGAATTGTTTTCTTGTTTCGCCAATCGTTCCAAAAGCTGAATGATGCTTTTTTTGTTCTGATCAATCGCTTGGTAGTGCTCTTTCCGGACGTTCTGATCTCGCGTCAAAAACAAGGCAGAGACTCGCCGCCCATTTTCTTGCATGAGTTTGGCCACTTCCATCGCATCCTCAAGTGCACTGACATCTTGTGCTAGCAGTTCTGTAGATTGCTTCGCAATTGAGGACAGTCGATGCGTATTGAAGGCTAACATCGCTAGAATGATTAGCAGTAGTGTGCCAAAACCGATCCAAAGACGTGTGCGAATTAAGAAAGAATTGAGGTGCATTTGATAACTCCCAAACTTGAAAGAATTGAAAGAACAATGAGATGCGCAGAAACAGCGATAGGTTAAGGGTTGAATAAATCAGCGCACGAATAAGCATACACAGAATTATTTGTTCATAGAAACAAATAATTACAGAACATGTTGAATTCCAACAATTGAACGATCTATCAGATCAGCTTGATGTTTGATTCAACATATTGTGGATGTAATGTGACTGTAAATGCGGTTTTATTTAATAGCACTAACTAATGTTTGAATGACTGAACATTAGATCGAACATTAGGCCGAACCCGAGAAGAAATTTGGGTAAAATCATGGCCTTATTAAATTATTTGCACAATTAAACCTATGAAACTAGCGACACTGAGAGACGGCACACGAGATGGGCAGCTGATGATTGTTTCCCGTGATTTGAAAACCGCGCAAATTGCAGATGGTATTGCAGGGACATTGCAGCGCGCTTTGGATGATTGGAGCTTTATCGGACCGCAGCTCAATGAAGCCTATGAACGTCTGAACGCTGGGCGTGGGATTAATAGTTTTGATTTTAATCCGCAAAATTGCATGGCGCCTCTACCACGTGCTTTTCAATGGGCTGACGGTTCTTCTTATGTGAATCACGTTGAACTTGTGAGAAAAGCACGGAATGCCGAGATGCCAGACAGTTTTTGGCACGATCCTTTGATGTATCAGGGCGGCAGTGATGATTTCATTGGGGCTATGGATGACATTCAATTATTGTCAGAAGAATGGGGTATTGATTTTGAAAGTGAAGTTGCAGTAATCACTGGCGATGTGCCTATGGGAGTGAAAGTACAACATGCGGGCGAGCAGATTCGCTTGTTGATGTTAGTGAACGATGTGTCGCTGCGAAACCTAATTCCTGCAGAACTGGCGAAAGGTTTTGGTTTCTTTCAATCAAAACCTGCATCGAGTTTTTCGCCTGTTGCCGTCACGCCAGATGAATTAGGCGATGCTTGGAAAGATGGCAAAGTGCATTTGGCTTTACGCTCAACTTGGAACGATACCTTGGTCGGACAGCCGAACGCTGGCGTGGATATGGTGTTTTCGTTCCCGCAATTGATTACACATCTGTGCAAAACACGTAATGCAAGGGCTGGTACGATCATTGGCTCCGGTACTGTTTCCAATAAAGATCCGAAAAAAGGCTATAGCTGCATTGCCGAGAAGCGTGCTCTAGAAATGATTGCAGATGGCGCAGCGACCACAGAATTCATGAAATTCGGCGATAAGATCCGAATTGAAATGTTAGATAAAAACGGCAAATCAATTTTCGGTGCGATTGAACAAAGCGTGGTCGAGTACGTTAAAAGCTGAAGATTCACGGTTTTTAGCAGGGATATGGGAATTTTTCTAGAAATTCATTCCTTGAGTCTATATACTGTTCAAGTTATATAAACTGAGTAAAGTTAATATTTATCATATAAAGAAATGCGTCTTTATGGCCGATAAATAGCGATCAACGTCGATGACAACTTTTCTCTGACTCAAGGATGCCTGCATGAATCTTCATCAATTACGTTTCGTTCGCGAAGCCGTCAGACAGAATTTCAATCTAACCGAAGCCGCCAAAGCCTTGTTCACTTCACAGCCCGGTGTTTCCAAGGCGATTATCGAGCTGGAGGAAGAATTAGGTGTGGATATTTTTGCCCGTCACGGCAAACGTATTCGTGGCTTGACCGAGCCTGGTCGTGCTGTACTGAAATCGGTAGAAATGATCATGCAAGAGATCGATGGCTTAAAGCGCATCGGTAAAGAGTTTGCAGCGCAAGACAGTGGTAGTTTTACGATTGCCACTACCCATACCCAAGCGCGTTATGCATTGCCTAAAATAGTCCAGGCGTTTATGCAAAAGTACCCAAAAGTGCGCTTATCTCTGTTGCAAGGTAGTCCCAAGCAGATTGCTGAAATGGTGATGCGAGATCAAGCTGATATTGCGATTGCAACTGAGGCGATTACCAGTGTCGATGGCCTGGTTTCTATGCCATGCTATCAATGGGAGCATGTGGTGGTGGTGACGCCCGATCATCCTTTGTTGAAATTGAAATCGATTACCTTGGAAGATATCGCTAAGTATCCTTTGATTACTTACGATGCCGCATTTGCTGGTCGCAGTAAGATTGATCACGCGTTTGAAGTACGTCATTTGAAGCCTGATGTTTTGTTGGAGGCGATTGATGCGGATGTGATTAAGACCTATGTTGAACTTGGCATGGGCGTGGGCATCATTGCTGGTATGGCCTTTGATGCTGAGCGCGACCACAATCTGCGAACCATTCCGGTTGGACATCTGTTTGGTATGAATGTATCGCGCGTCGCGGTGCGGCAGGGGGCTTATCTGCGAACTTATATGTACACATTTATCGAGATGTTATCGCCGACCATGAATCGCAAATTGATCGATCAGGTTATGCAAGGTGGTAAGGATAGCTACGATCTCTAATGCATCGTCGAATCTTCTCTGATAAACATCTATCACAGACAATTTTTTGAATAATTTTTACCCCGAAAGAATGAAATGAAGCGTGAAGCACTAGCCGATTATTATGCGCAATGCGCTGAGAGCTTTGATGAAAAGTACCAAGAACCCGATCTAGAAGAGGATGCCTACGCGGCGGCGGAGCATATTGCAGAAGCGCTGGCAGATCGTGACGTATTGGAACTTGGTTGCGGTTCTGGATTTTGGACCCAACACATTGCGGAGTCAGCCAAATCGGTATTGGCGACCGATATCAATGACGTGATGCTCGATCTCGCGCAAGACCATGACTATCCAGATGATAAGGTGAGTTTTGCGATCGCTGACTGGCATGACTTGCAGTTGCCAGTCGATCAGAAATTTAATGCATGTTTCGCAGCTGGAATGTGGTCTCATGTTAGGCGCGATGAGTACGATTCTGCCTTTAAAAATATTCGTAAAGCGGCAGGTTCTGGTGGCTTGGTCGTATTGATTGACGATAATGTCGTTGAAGATGTGACTCGTCCGATTGCACGTACTGACAGCGATGGCAATACCTATCAAATCCGTGAATTGCCTGATGGCACTCGTGTGGAAGTGATTAAGAACTTTCCGACAGATAGCTACTTAAAGAAAAAATTCGCGACGATCGCACGTGATATTCGCGTCAGCCGTAATGAATTTTTCTGGATGTTGACCTGTGTATTGAAATAGGGAATGTTGAAAATGGCGCTACAAATCTGTACAGAAAAAATTCGACATAAATTAGGTCAAGATAGTAGTTTGAATGCGCGCCTCAAATTTGATTGTGGTGATGATGGCGTGATATTCGTCGATGCGGTGGTAAATCCCCATGTGGTTGATAATCAAAATAGAGAAGCCGATTGTACCGTCAGTTTGTCGCTTGCTGATTTAGTCGCTTTATTAGCAGGTGAGCTAAATCCTGTGAATGGATTCATGAGCGGCAAGCTTAGACTCGCAGGCGATATGAGTATTGCGATGCGTTTGCAAAAAGTCGTTTGAGCCCGACACGACATGCCATGAGTAATGAAATTCAAACGACTCAGGAAGTTAGGCAATTCACAATTAGCTTGCCGCAATATGCAAGAGAATTTTTCTGTACGGTAGAAGAAAGCGTGCTTAATGCGGCTTTAAAGCAAGGCTTGATAATTGCCAACTCCTGTAGAAATGGAACTTGTCGTACCTGCCTTTGTCGCTTACAAAGCGGTGAAATTGAGTATCTGATCGAATGGCCAGGCTTAAGTTTTGATGAAAAGGCGGAAGGCTATATCTTGCCTTGTGTCGCCAAGCCATTGAGCGATCTTGTTTTGCATGACTTGGTCTTAAGTCAGACCTGAGTCTTTAGTGGAAAAATATGAGACCGATAGTCATGAAAAGGCTATCGGCTTTTTTCTTATTGTGCTTGTGTGTTTTTACATGAAGTCTTGAGGCCAGTTTTCTTATTCCAACAGGCGCTATCAGTGTCTGACAGTGGACTAGGAATTCCTTCCGGATTAATTTTCGCGATACTGGTGTCCCAAGCTTTGACACCGTCTTGATTAATATGCAGTCGTACCGCCCAGCCTAAAGTTTGTGCCTCATTATCTAGTGCATCCATCATGAAGTTCCCGATGCTGTAAATAATTGGTTTTCCCTTGTAAGTTTCAGTGTCTTGGATCACGTGTGGATGACCACCGATCACGGCATCCGCACCAGCATCAATCATGATGCGAGCTAACTCACGCTGGCGTTTGTTGGCAGTCATTTCGTTTTCCCAGCCCCAATGCATAAATGGAATCACGATATCTGCTTTGTATTGTTGACGCGCTGCTTTGATGTCGGCGATGACTTGTTCATCTTCACTCCAGGCGACACCCGCTCTGTTTACATTGGCTTCAAAACTACGTGGCATAAATTCATCGTAGCCGAGTAGGGCGATGCGCAAGCCATTCTTTTCGATGATATGTGGGCGATGTGCCTCACTCAGATTATTGCCGCCACCAAAGTAAGGCATTTTTTGTTCGTTGAGTAATTGGAGCATTTCACTAAAGGCGACAGGTCCGAAATCTCCAGAATGGTTATTTGCAAGCGAGATGGCGTCAAAATATCTCTTCAACAGGGGAATAACGCGGGGATGCGCACGAAAGGTGAAGTTTTTCTCAGCCGCTTTTCCTGTGGTGGCGATGACACACTCTAAGTTGCCGACCCGTATGTCTGCACTGTTGAATATTTTTTCAAATGCGGCGAATGGATCTTGTCCTTGTTCTATAGCTTTGCCGGGCAGATCGTCCAAAACCATGTCGCCTACGAACAATATGCTGGCTTGTTTTGATGGCTGGTTTGGCGAAACCTTTGTTTGTGCGTTAGCGTGAATTAATACACAGGAAGTCAATATGCCAATGAGGCCGAGGATGATTCTCTTCATTTTTTCGTCCATCCTAAAAAGCATTGATATTGCATCTCACGTTCAACTTCACCAGCGTATAGATAATTCATTGGCGTTAAGGGTTTTATGTTCTTACTGATGTGGCTTGGTTTTTTGTAGGTCGCTTGGTGAATTGGAATATCTAATTCATTCCCTTGAAGGTAGGCATATAGTTTGATGTATTCAATTGTCTTCTGCGATCCGATCATAACGGCTTTGAATTGAAAGCGGCCACCGATGTCGTGTAATGGGGCGAGATAAGGGTTCGTGCTGATGAGAGTGTCGATCTTATGCGTTGTTCCAGCGTAAGTCACTTCACAACTCAATAATGGTTGCGTCATTGCTGCGACAGTCCCAGCATGAGACAGCAGACTAATCGATAAAGCAACTGATAGAAGAATCGTTTGACTACCACGATAGAAAGGTTGGCGGAGTTTCATGTTCATCGGTGAAGTGAGAGGAAGGCGTTAGTGTAGTGTTGCGCATCAAAAAAAACTAGCGCCGAGATTTTTATGGTTTGATTTTTGAGATAGTTGAAGATCGGTGAAAACGAAAGCGTGAAAAACACCACGAAATTTCCTGCTTTCAATTTAAAATTTACTTTCCTCAGAAATTATGCGTATAATCGCGCCTATCGTTGAGATTCTAGGTAGTAGTGCAGTATCAGTCTGTCATTTCTTGCTTGGTTGAAACGATTTATCGGGCATATGCCCACATTAACTGAAATAGGAAATTGTAATGGCAACAGGTATTGTAAAATGGTTCAATGATTCTAAAGGTTTTGGTTTCATTACACCTGACGAAGGCGGCGAAGATTTGTTCGCACATTTCTCAGCAATCGTATCAGCAGGCTTCAAGTCTTTGAAAGAAAACCAACGCGTTTCTTTCGACGTAACTACAGGCCCTAAAGGCAAGCAAGCATCAAACATTCAAGCTATCTAATAGATAATTTGCATGGCTTGTTAAAGTCGAAAAAAAACCCGACCGCTTGGTCGGGTTTTTTTTCGACTTTTTTTTGCTATTTGATGAAAAGTCAGCATTATTTC
>JAYVHZ010000527.1:0-8353 GCA_043770645.1 Undibacterium sp.
CCATAATCCTGCTTGATGCGAGGCTCCTAAGACAATTTGATCTAACTTCTTACCAAATAAATAGAGCTCGTCTGTCACGACAGAAAAACTACTCGGTTCGGCATATTGTAAAAAGTCAGCACCACTATTGAGATTAGAGGGTGAAGCGAGTGAAGCGTGAACCTCGGGTAATGCCAATTTACTAGATGCCTGTTCCCCTAAAAAACGACGCCATTCATCTACATTAAAGGATTTCGTTTGAATATGATAAGACACCCCAGCATCAGGCAATTGCGCGGCAGCATTCACGGCGACATTTCCACGCACAACCTGCCATTTCGCATTTTTTTCTAGACTTTTCTTACGTTGATAGTGGGCATTTAAACGATTGCCAAAATTAAGCTTGATCTGATCACGCAGCTCATTGCTTTGGCTATTTGGTTCGCCACTGATTTCCAAGCGTAATGGCGTTAGATCATTGACGGTTTTCGTCAATGGTGCTGGTAACTGCCAAGCCATCCCTTGTAAATCAGACTCGATAAGCAGATCAGTTTGGCGTCGTTTCACATAAATCAAACTAGTGTATTGTGACTCACCTTGCAAACCTTGAAGGAACTTACTCAGCTCAAGATTGGCGACATGTTTTTGCATGCCTGCCGCAGTTGCTAGCCCTTCGATCTTGATTTTGATCGCGCCGTCTTTCTGCGAACCTCCACTCGCCTGAGCGCCCCCCCCCAATAGATTTCCTTTAACAGCATTCAAATTCACGCCATGCTCATTGAATTCTATTTTTCCCACCAACCCGGTAATTTGCGGCAAATCAGGCTGTAAATTCGCCTCGACCGCATTTAACTGTAGGACACCGTTGACTTTAGACGTTTGAATATCATTCAAAGGCAATTCCAACTTCAAATTCAAATTCGAAGTTCCGGAAGCAGTAGTGTCGTGTAAAAAATTACCGATCCAATCATCAACTGGACTAGCTTTGACATAATTGACCATCGCCTGAAGATTACCTGTCGCTACTCCATCAATGAACAGGACAGGATGATGATCAAGCAAATCGGGAATAATGGCTCTGACTTTTTTCAAAGGCACCGCATTGGTATTTGCGGTATCTCCACGAATTTCCATGCGACCACGTTCAAATACAAAACTGCCCTTAATACTATCGATAACGGGCCAATAAGGCGCGATCCCATCTTTCGAAAAGACACCAGGTAAAAAATTTAACTTGGCGTCATGAATATTTCCCTTGACCAGAAATTCACCATTTTTCGTTTTCGTACTTTGATTTTTTTTTGGTTCAAATGGAAACTCAGTCAAAGCCCCCTTTAAACGCAACACTACATCATTGGCCTTACCATTTAGAAATGCAGTGCTAAGCCAAACGCGTAAATGCTCTGGCGTTTGCAGAGGAACATAACGCGTGATGGTTTTCAGATCAAAACCATGCAGGCGCCCGACCAAATCGACCTCACCCAAGTCGGCATGTCGCATTGATAAACTATGTTTTCCGCTCAAAGTTCCGGTCGCACCATCTTGTTCGAAATCCATATCTTGGATTTGCAACTGCAAACGGTCATCCTCTTGCAATTGCCAACGTGCCTGCATCTTGAGACGCTTGAATGGCATCAAAGGGTCAACGAAATAGCCCGGCAACTGCAACAATAAGTCGGTAGAGTCCAGCGTAAAACTCCCGCCCTTGTCATTGGCATCAATGGAACCGGATAAATTTTCGAAACCAGGAATCGCGGGGACCGCTGCTTTAGCTGGAATCTTGCCGGATCGCGGACGCGCCAATTGCGCTTTCAGCGCCTGCATTTCTAAATTACTAAACCGGCCCTTAATGCTATAACTAGAAATCTCAGGAAAACTACCCTGCCAACGCGCTGTGAAATCTCTCAGCACGCCTTTAGGCGCTATATTAATTAAGAGGCGTCGTTGATCTGCAGGAATTGGCAAATGCTCGGCAAAATTCGCCAATGAATGCAAATCAAGTGACTGTGCATACAACTCAACTTTTTCTCCATGACCATTTTCACCAGGGGTAAAAGTTTCCTTCAATGTCGTAGCAGGTAAAATCAATCCATCTCTGGTTTGCATGGAAAAATTCACTAAGGCCAAACTATGCGCTTCTTGTCCAGGTAACAAAGATAAGTATTGTCGATTAGCGCGCACTTTTTCAGTAGCAATGATGCGTCCGTTCACTTGCGCCATATCCAGCACGGGTAGGTCTTTTCGAAACTTGCCCAGCACATCTCGCAATTGGATGTCGGCGGTAAATTCAGCTAGACGACCGTGCTCTAGTTTCACCCACGAGCGTACGCTTCCTAAACCTTTATTCAGACTAAAAGGAAATGGGAAGTATTGATGAATTGCCGGTAAATCTGCTTGCTGCAAATCTGAGTACAATTCCCCCGACCAAGTCGAGAGATCAGATTTTTTACGTGCAAATACCGCCTGTTGAAACTTCCCCCGCACATCAATTGGCGCCGCCAAGTCCGAAGGTGGGATCGCGTGCAAAGCAAATTGATGTTGACGCCAGTGATTACTCAAAAGGAAATTGACCGATTTCAAGTGCAGCACCGGTTGTCCACGCGCTTGGTCGTCCCAACTCATCTGACCTTGACGAATGCTGATTTCATGTTGCGCCAAAATCCAGTCCAAACCACGATCATCATTCGCGCTCTTAGCATCCCATTGCAATGGAAAACCGGCGACATCAATTACACCGCGCTGATTGCGACGAACTTGCAGAGTTGGTTGCACTAATTCTATCTTAGAAAAACGTGCCTCCAAAACTGCCAAGGACCACCAAGACAATGTGGTTTTGATCTCAGGCAGTTGTAAAACAGGTTTGGCATTCAAGTCATGAATCACCACGTCACGTAGTGCGATGCGTGGACTAAATCCCTGCCAACTCGCATCGAGGCTTGTGATTTTTACTTGTCGACCGATTTTTCCGCTAACTAGTTGTTCGATCTCTTGCTTGTAATTTGAGACGTTTGGCAATACCACGTATCGCAAACACAAAAAAAACGCCGCGAAAATGAAGTAACAAACCAATAAAAACTGCAAACTGATACGTACAGTTTTACGTAAGCCGCGACCGCCATGAAAGGCAGCCAATACGCAAGCGCGACGACCAATGTGCAGAGCTTTGCGCCAGCCGTGAAGATTCTGCGCAGACTGGTTGTGCGCAAAATCTGATTGATTCGAGGATTTTTCCACCTTCACAGTGGATGGATGACAAATGTCGTATCGCCAATAGGCGGAGGGAGTCGTACTAATGCATGTACAAACACTTGTAAAAATAGACCTGCAAACAACATACTCCCCCAACTCATTTCAAAAAATGGACAACGACGTCTACAGCCATGCGCAAAATATACCGCGACTATAGATAAATTCAAAGCATATTTATGATTTTTCAAATAAGCTTACAGTGCATTATCGAAAAACCTTCAACACCATCTCAAATACATCGAAAAAACGCCTCATGAATACTAGCCTTCAATCTTCGCGCTTCGTCACACGTTGGCTTAATGCCAGGGACGGCAGATTACAAGAACTTGAGAAACTATCACTATTATCCATGAGCAAAGCGAGTTTTGCTGAAATTTTGCAAGCTGAAATGGCGCAAGGTGCGACAAGCTTGGCCGCAATGCGTCGTTTACGGAATTTATTACTTGCTTGCCTGATCAAGCGCGATCTGAGTGGCGCAGCGGATTTACATGAAGTAATCACAACGATCAGTGATTTTGCTGACTTTGTCGTTCAAACCCACTTGCAGCACCTAATGCATGAAATGATAAGCAACCATGGGCAGCCAATCGGTGAGGAAACCGGAGAAGCACAAGAACTCATAGTATTAGGCATGGGAAAATTAGGCGGTCATGAACTCAATGTCTCATCCGACATCGATTTAATTTTTTGTTACAGCGAAGACGGCGAAACGCAAGCAACTGGCAATCAACGCAGCTTATCCAATCATGAATTTTTCAGTCGGCTTGGTAAAAAATTGATCGCTGCCATTTCTGAAATTACCGAGGACGGTTTTTCATTTCGGGTCGATATGGCATTGCGCCCAAATGGCAACTCAGGACCGCTAGTTGCCAGTTTTGGCATGGTAGAAGATTACTTCTTAGTTCAAGGACGCGAGTGGGAACGCTATGCTTGGGTGAAGGCGCGCGCTATTACAGGCAAGGCCGAACACATCACTATTCTGGAAAAAATTATTTTCCCCTTCGTTTATCGCCGTTATCTCGATTATGGCGTGATCGATTCTTTACGGAATATGCATCATCAAATTCGCGCCGAAGTCGTGCGTCAAGAAACTCGTCATCCCGAGCGCGGCATCAATGTTAAATTAGGCCGCGGCGGCATTCGTGAGGTTGAATTTTTAGCGCAAGTATTTCAACTCATCCGTGGTGGGCGTGAGTCGGTGTTACGTGATCGATCGACGCGCAACACGCTAGTCACCCTCGCGGAAAAAGGCATCCTGGATCAACACATCATTGATCAATTGATGGCAGCCTATGTTTTTTTACGAAATGTCGAACATCGCTTGCAATATCTGGATGACGCCCAAACCCACATTTTCCCTGCCAACATTGATGATCAACATATCGTCGCGCAGATGATGGGCTTTCAAGATGTCTATACCTTAAATGCCGTGTTGATTCCGCATATGCAATTCGTTGCGGAACAATTTGATGCGATCTTTAAGGATAAATCCGAACAAGAAGATGATGCCCTCAATACCACCAATATGTCAGCGTCAGACGCCAATGAAACGATCATCGCTCATTTACAAAGTTTAGGATTTCACGAAATTGAAGAAGTCGCGCAACGCCTAACAGGACTGTGGCAATCCAGCAGAATGCAGGCATTACCGGAAGCTAGCCAACAAAAACTCGCTGCTTTGATTCACAGTGCCTTGAAAACAATCTCGCAACAGGCTGAAGGGCAAGCTGTAACCGTCAATCGCTTACTAGATTTCATGGAGCATATTGCACGACGCACAGCCTATCTCTCTTTACTGAGCGAGTTCCCACATGCCCTGCAGCGAGTTGTGCGCATGATGCGTGCAAGTGATTGGGCCGCAAAATTCCTGAGTCGCCATCCAATTTTACTCGACGAGTTATTGGATGAATCGGTCCTGCATCAAGCACCCGATTGGGGTAACTTTAGTGCGGAACTTAGTACCAAGATGCACGAGCAAACTGGCGACGTTGAAGCGCAATTAGACAGCTTACGTGAATTACATCATGCCTTACTATTTCGATTATTGGCTCAAGATTTGGAAGGTAAAGTGACGGTCGAACATCTCGCCGACTCTTTATCGAAACTCGCCGATGTGATGGTTGAAGCGGTCGTCCAAGCGGCATGGCAAACCATCGCCAGCCGACATTGTGACATCCCTAAATTCGCTGTAATCGCCTATGGAAAACTAGGCGGTAAAGAGCTCAGTTACGCCTCTGATTTGGATTTAATTTTCTTATACAACGATGACGACCAAGATGCGCCAGCCTCGTATGCAAAACTGGCGCAAAGATTTATCACATGGATGACCACCCACACGTCTTCTGGCATTCTATTTGATATTGATATCGCATTGCGCCCTGACGGTGCCAGTGGTCTGATGGTGTCATCAGTCAAAGCCTTTGAACGCTATCAAGAAAAATCTGCATGGTTATGGGAACATCAAGCACTCACCAGAGCGCGCTTCTGCGCCGGCGATAGCGATATCGGCAACGCGTTTGAAACCATCCGTGAACGTGTACTACGCTTACAACGCGAACCTGAACAACTAAAAACAGAAGTCCTCAATATGCGCAAAAAAATGCGCGAAGCGAATGTGAATCGCACTGACTTATTTGATTTAAAACACGATCATGGCGGAATGATCGATATCGAATTCATGGTGCAATATTTGGTCTTACGTTATTCACACCAGCATCCAGAACTCACGGGCAATATCGGCAATATCGCCTTGCTCAAACTTTGTGGAGACTTAAGGTTAATCGATCCAGAACTGGCACACCAAACTGCGGATAGCTATCGACTACTGCGTAAATATCAACACAATATCCGTTTGCAAGGCGAAGAGCGCGCACGCGTCCAAAGAGATAAAGTACAGACTGCCGTTGTTGCTAGTAAAAACTTGTGGGGTGCTTTATTTGAAATCGCGCCAGAAAAATAGGGGCGTAAAAAAGGCTTTGCAGATGCAAAGCCTTTTTTTAAATTTTAGTTCAACTTCAAGGAACGTGAGTTTACGCTTGCGGACGCATCGTTTGTATCCACTTTTTAATACGACCGGCGTCCGCCATACGTGAATATTTACCTTTGGAATCCAAAAACACCATCACGACAGCGCGACCTTCAATGATCGCCTGCATGACAAGACAACGTCCTGCTTCGGCGATATAGCCGGTTTTTTGCAAACCGATGTTCCAGTCTGAATTTTCAACCAGATGATTGGTTGTGCCATATTCCAATAAACGTTTACCCTTTGGGTTCACCACATATCGGGTGTCAGTCGAATACTCGCGGATCAGAGGAAATTGATACGCCGCATTGATCAACTTCACCAAATCACGTGCACTCGCCACGTTTTTACTGGACAAACCACTGGAGTCAACATAAAAAGTATCGTTCATCCCCAACTGCTTGGCTTTCGCATTCATTGCTGCAACGAATGCAGGCAAGCCACCTGGATAATTACGTCCTAACGCAGAAGCTGCACGATTCTCAGAACTCATTAAAGCGATATGCAATAGATCAGCTCGCGACAACTTTGCGCCAATCGCCAAACGTGAACCAGTCCCTTTTTCTCTATCCAAATCTTCAGTCGTAATCTCGATCATTTCTTCAAGATCTAACTTAGCCTCAACCACAATCAAACTTGTCATTACTTTTGTGATTGAAGCGATTGGCAGAGAGACTTCGGAATTTTTCTCAAACAACACTGCCGAACTGTCTTGATCGACTACAAAGGCAGCATTAGAAGCCAAAGACAATGGATCTTTTGATTGTTTCAAACCAACCGCATCCCCCATGCTTGGACCTTCGTTGACTAGGTTAGCATAACGAACACTGGCTCGTTTTCCTTTAATAACTTTTTTGGATTTTGAGGCGACTAAAGTTTGCTTGCTTCGCTTGGAAAATTTCTTTGAAACGGTGGATTTAGACTGCACCAGTGTCGATTTTTTTGCACTAGATTTTTTCGTGCGGTGCTGTGTATCGCTAGCAGCGCTAACTTGAGAAACTGCAAAAACGGAAGCGAGCGCCAGAGTAGATAAAAGGGTTTTATTGAATGAAAAACCAAACATAGATTTCACCAGAGACTTCAAACGTAGTGCAACCATGTAATACTCCTTAAGACAAAAAATTTCCTGATGGAACGCAGTGTAGCAAGTTCTTGATAATTCGCAAGAGAATTAAAGACTTAGCGTGACTTCCTCACTAAAATTCTTCGCATTTGAATCACAAATAATTAAATAATATAAATTTTTAATATTGAATTCACATAAAAATACAGAGTTTCGTATTAAAGATATAAGCTCGTTTCAATCCAGAAATTTCACAAATTCCTCCAACTTTGCCCGTTCGGTTTGCAGTGAATTTTCAACCTTAGTCATATCTGCAAAGCCTAATGACATACCACACACCAACATTTCCTGATCACCAAGCGCTAACTCTTCTGCAATCACTTTATGGTATTGGGTAAATGCTGCTTGTGGACAGGTATCTAACCCACGAGCACGCGCTGCCAGCATGATGTTTTGTAAAAACATCCCGTAATCCAACCAAGAACCCTGCTCCATGATGCGATCAATCGTAAACATCAAACCAACCGGCGCATCAAAAAATTGATAGTTACGTCCATGTTGCGCATGCATACCGACTTTATTTTCACGCCCCAAGCCCAGTAATGCATATAAATCCCAGCCGACTTTGCGACGTCGATCTACATAAGGGCTACGCCACTCAACTGGATAATATTTATATTCTTCCGTATGAGATTTCGCGATCTCAGGATCATTGTGTGCAGCAAGAATTTTTGAGGATAATGATCGCAAACGCTCGCCAGTCAAAACATAAACTCGCCATGGCTGGGTATTGGTACCAGAGGGCGCGCGCGCAGCCACTTCCAATATCGCACGAATGTCGTCGTTGGCGACTGGCGTATCTAAAAAAGCTCGCAAAGAACGCCGAGAACGTATGACTTGATCAACCACGCCTTGTTCTGTATTTTCAATCATGCTAACTCCATGCTAATTCGATCAATATAAATCGCCATAACGATCATCAATGCACCACATCGACTTATGTTTTTTCTGAGGACGATGCACGTGCCAAATCAAGC
>JAYVHZ010000528.1:0-3408 GCA_043770645.1 Undibacterium sp.
GAGGCGTTTCTATTTCTTTTGCCAACGTCTTTTTCGCCGTTTCTGTTTCCGCTGCGTTGGTAACAGAGATGAGCTCTTGGTTCGCCAGAAAATCAACGATGCTGCGTAATTCTTCCTTCGGGATCGGCGTCATCAGTTTATCCAGACGCTTAATCCCATCTAGCATAATCAAAACACTGCGCTGACGTGCATTGAGGTCAGCACCACGTTTAGCGATGACTTCGCGGCCTTTTGGCGTTTTCGCGAAGATACTCGACCAACAAAACAGGGCTTGTAAGTTCTTTGATGGATGCGGTACGCTCAGTAACATGTCATGCTCCCGTTTAAAAAGTTTCGATTGGGAGGCAGTGTAATGTGCGAATGTGACCTAGGAATTTCACTGTGTTTTACATCGTGAAACGCGGGCACTTTATCGTCGCAAAAAAACTTGAAAGATAAACTGAATTAAACCGATCTTCCTAAGACTTACATACCCTTAAAGCGCCAGGCATAGGTCTGACTTGCTTTTAGTTGTTCAGTGTGATTCTTTAGTTCGACTACAATATTTTTCATTTCGTCACGACGGGCGCGCGCGATGGCGTGAGGATTCACCATGAGGCTACGTTGGATTTGCCAGAATCCTTTAAGCACCAATCCTTTTCATTTTTTCTTGCCACTGCCTTTTTTGATTGGCGTTGCGAGCCAGCGTCCGCCTAGTAAATTCAAGGCGACGTCTAGATACAGAACAAGAAACATCACGAGAGGCTTATCCGCGTCGGGTGGGCGCGTGGGTTTTTTAGTACTAGTCCTGGTTATTGGCGCAGGAATTTCAAGACTGTTTAGATAGCGTGAATAGCTTGCATTATTCTATTATTCCGATCAAACCGAGCGTGTTGGGATGGAGTGGGTAAAACGAGACATCAATTTTTAAATTTTTGCGATGAAAACCGAAAAGCAGAAAAATGATGAAGTCATTTCATGTCAGCTTTTAGGACTTGATGCCCAAATATTGGGATTTGGTCACAAGTTTGACAGAATTACTCCATAGTCATGTATCTTTTGTATGTTTAGTCATACTGCGACAAATAAGCATCGATTGTTACCTTTGACTTATTGTTGCAATAATTAAATTGTCTTAATCTTATTTAAAGGGGGATGAACTCATGCTGTCAATTAAAAATCTCAATAAAACCTACGCCAACGGCGTGCACGCGACTAATAACGTTAGCTTGGAAATACCCAATGGACTCTTTGGCTTACTTGGTCCAAATGGTGCAGGTAAATCGTCCCTGATGCGGACGATTGCGACTTTGCAAGAACCAGATAGCGGCTCGATTCATTTCAATGGCTTGGATGTGTTGAATAATAAAGAGGAACTCCGCCGTCAATTGGGCTATTTGCCGCAAGACTTTGGCGTGTATCCAAAAGTGTCAGCAGAAGATTTACTCAATCATTTTGCGGTCTTGAAAGGCATCACCAATAAAGCCGACCGTAAACAATCGGTAGAAGGCTTACTACGTCAAACGAATTTGTGGGAAGCGCGCAAACGCGGATTGGGAACTTACTCAGGTGGTATGCGCCAGCGTTTCGGTATTGCGCAAGCTCTATTGGGTTCGCCAAAATTGGTGATCGTGGATGAACCAACAGCGGGTCTTGATCCAGATGAACGTAATCGCTTTTTGAATTTACTGTCTGAAATTGGTGAACAAGTTGTCGTCATTCTATCGACGCATATCGTGGAAGACGTGACCGATCTGTGCCCACGCATGGCGAT
Source organism: Undibacterium sp. (assembly GCA_043770645.1). Classification (GTDB taxonomy): domain Bacteria; phylum Pseudomonadota; class Gammaproteobacteria; order Burkholderiales; family Burkholderiaceae_D; genus Undibacterium. Next base: position 1,754 of record JAYVHZ010000528.1, read on the forward strand.
GATCGCCAAAGGTCAGGTTTTGGTTCACGGTGAGCCTCAGGCAGCCATTGAGACTTTACAAAACAAAGTCTGGCGTTGCAGTGTCAGCAAGGAAGCGCTGCCAAGTTATTTGGAAAAGTTCACCGTATTGACGACCCGCCTGGTTGCTGGCAAACCACAAATTAATGTGTATTCAGAAACCCAGCCTGATGATGGCTTCCGTCAAGTGGAAGCGAATTTAGAGGATGTGTATTTCCTGCAATTGCGTAAATCTCAAAATAGCGCCCCAGCGCTGTCGGTTTAAGGAGCGCGCCATGTGGTTTGAATTCTTTAAATTTGATTTGCGATTTCAACTCAAGCAACCTTTGCTGTGGGTGATCGCCTTGATTTTTGGCGCACTCGCTTTTGGTGCAGCGAGCAGTGATGCGATCACTGTCGGTGGTGCGGTCGGTAACGTCAATCGCAACGCCCCAACTGTGATTGCACAATTTCTGGGTGTCTTCAGTGTGTTGTCGATGTTTGTTGTGACAATTTTTATTGCAGGTGCGGTGCTACGTGACTCTGAGATTGGCATCTCCGATATGTTATTCGCGACGCCTATGCGTAAGCGCGATTATTTGATTGGTCGTTTCGTCGCCGGTTTGGTGGCTTGTTTGGTGATTTTCTTGTTTGTAATATTGGGGCTTTTAGTTGGCCCTTATATGCCATGGGTAGATAGCGCCAGAGTCGGGGCATTTACGCTTCAGCCTTTCGTTTGGGGATTGTTGGTTTTTGTGATTCCTAATCTCATATTCATAGGTGCTATGCTGATGTTATTGGCAGCCACGACCCGCTCTATGATGATGGTGTATGTCGGGGTGATAGGGTTCTTTGTGCTGTGGGCTGTTGCGGGCTCTTTCACTCGCGACATCAGTAATGAGTGGGTGGCGGTTTTACTGGATCCATTTGGTCTGCGCGCCTTTGGTCGCATGACACGGTATTTTTCTACGGCAGAGTCGAATACCATTTTGCCCGCGCTCGATGGTTATTTGCTGGTCAATCGCTTGTTGTGGTCAGGCATTGGATTGGCATTGTTAGCACTGACATTGGTTCTATTTAAACCGCAGCGCGCTGGTACTGGTCGGCGTTGGTTTGGTAAGGCGAAAGCTGAGGCGGCGAGCAGCGTGGCAACGCCACAGTTAGCCAAAGTCAGTCTGCCAAAAGTCCAGCAAAATAGCAGTACCGCAACAGCATGGACGCAATTCTGGACTATTCTCAAATTCGATGCAAAAGCAGTGTTTAAAAGCGTGCCTTTTCTGGTCATGTTGCTGTTCGGTGTCGTCAATTTTTTCGGCAGCGCTAGTCAGTCCGGTGCGATGTTCGGCACCACGGTGTATCCAGTGACGACGAATATGCTGTCGGTATTGGCGGGCAGTTTCAATTTCATGTTGATCATCATCATTACTTTTTATGCGGGTGAGCTGATATTCAAAGAGCGGCAGGTCAAAATTGCTGATGTGGTCGACGCCATGCCTGTGCCAAATTGGGTGCCCTTGTTAGCCAAATCAGCTGCCTTGATTGCCGTGGTGTTGAGTTTTCTTGGCGCGGGCGCGATCGCCGGCATCATGATGCAATTATTTAAAGGTGGCGCACCAATTGAACTGGCCTTATATGTAAAGGGTATTTTGCTCGGTGCT
>JAYVHZ010000529.1:0-3592 GCA_043770645.1 Undibacterium sp.
CATGTAGCAGAGCGGTTGACAACATCACACCCACCGAGAAGCTGACCATGCGTTCCACCAACTTTGACAGTAAAGTGAACGAAAAGATGGCAGCAAAGCTGATGCTTAACACACCAGCAATTGTGGTCGTGAAAATAATGGAAGTCAGTGTGGAATGAATTTTAAGCCTCGGCACGGAGTATCTGCAACTAAGTTGCAATTAGATCATAAATCCCCCATCTCTGCAATGAGAATTCTTCCGTTTGATCTAAGCGTTGCGATGCTTGCAAGCGAGATCAGTCTTGGTTTTCTTTGCAATTCTTCATTTGAACTGTGATCTTTTTTATTTCATCCAAGCGCGCCGCGTCTTCCATATAGATAGGTTCACCTTTGGCATTATCGCCCTTGCTAAGAGGCAAGCCATTCAGCAAAGTCTCCAGGCGTTTTTTGTTTTGGTAGCATTTTTCTTCGTCTTTTCTTTGTTTATCTCGCGCTAAATCTTCTTGTTCTTTTCTGAGTTTTTGTCTTTCTTTAAACTCGATTTCTTTCGCCCATAAACTTTGCTGAGGCAGCTTGTTCGCGGGCGCTTGCCCTTGTCCATTAGCAACGGGGGCGACTTCTATTTCCTTGACGATGGTGCTTCCAAGCGGACAACGATTAGCGATGATCTTACGACCTTTGGCATCTTTGCATTCAAAGATTTGTGCAGCCGAGATTTGTGACGAACACAGCAGAATAGCTGCGATAAACATATTTTTCTTCAACATGAGATACATAGGGTATTCTTTCGTTGGGTGCGAAACGGATAGCACAGGTGTCCGCGATATCATTCACTTATCTAAATGAGTCTTGAATTCTACTGGGTACCATCACTTAATTAGGTGATTCTAATACGATATTTGAGCAAGTCCAGTTTTTATCATTGAAAGCGAATGCGCGCGATAATCCATTGAAATATGGTGTTTCATAGCGATGGCTATAAACAGGATTCACAGTGGCTAATTGATAGTTTTAAGCAGGGTCAATATATCGGCCTGCTATGCTTGCAGTGGGCGGGTTTATTTATTGATAAAAGCAACGCCGCTTTGTATCGAACGCAGCCATTTCTTGTTATGCAAAAAAGGCTGCGAGATTAAGAACTATTAATTGAAGTTTAGCCAGCCTCTGCTAGCAGTGCCACAATATCCTCACGGATATCAGCAGGCGTCGTCTGGGGAGCGTAGCGTTTAAAAACACTGCCATCTCGTCTAATCAGAAACTTTGTGAAATTCCACTTAATCATTTCAGTACCCAAGACGCCAGGCGCGTGGCTTTTCAGATATTGGAATAATGGGTGCGCATTGTCACCATTAACATCGACTTTCTCGAACATGGGAAAGCTCACACCATAGTTTTTCTCACAGAAAGCACCAATGTCATTTGAGTCGCCTGGTTCTTGCTGACCAAATTGATTGCACGGGAACCCCAATACGCTGAAACCCTGCGTTTGAAATTCCTGAAAGAGCGCTTCTAAACCCCTGTATTGCGGGGTATAACCACAGTCACTCGCGGTGTTGACGATCAATACGACTTGCCCAGCATACGTCGTTAGATCAGTGCTCTCACCATTGAGGCGATTGGCTTGAAATGCTAATGTGCTCATACGATTCCTAGATGTTGGGTACCTGCAGAGAGATCGCGATTGCTGGCGTCTTTACCGCGCAATTTGATGGCTAAGCGTAACTCATTGACCGAGTCCGCATTGCGAAGCGCATCTTCGTAAGTGATTAAATCGGCTTCGTGTAAATCGAACAGCGATTTATCAAAAGTAATCATGCCTAGCTCTTCGGATTTTTTCATGATCTCTTTGATTTCATGCACATCGCCTTTGAAAATCAAATCCGAAATCAATGGCGTGTTGAGCATAATTTCAATCGCCGCGATCCGGCCTTTTTTGCCGCGCAGTGGCACCAAGCGTTGCGAAATAACCGCCTTTAAATTCAAAGAAAGATCCATCAATAATTGTGCACGACGTTCTTCTGGGAAGAAGTTAATCATGCGATCTAGAGCCTGATTCGCACTATTAGCATGTAGTGTGGCTAAACATAAGTGACCAGTTTCAGCAAAGGCAATCGCCAGATCCATGGTTTCGCGGGAACGAATCTCACCGATTTGGATCACATCTGGTGCCTGACGTAAGGTATTTTTTAAAGCGATTTCCCAGTCATCGGTATCAATGCCAATTTCACGTTGCGTAATGATGCAATTGCCATGTGGGTGGACATACTCAATCGGATCTTCAATTGTAATAATGTGGCCGTAACTATTGGCGTTTCGATGACCGACCATCGCCGCCAAGGTGGTCGATTTGCCAGAACCGGTAGCGCCGACCATGATGACCAGACCACGCTTAGTCATACCAATTTCTTTGAGCTGATTCGGCAGGCCTAATTCTTCAAAAGTCGGAATCGAGGAAGTAATCGTCCGCAAAACCATGCCAACTCGACCTTGCTGCAAAAAAGCAGAAACACGGAAACGACCTAATCCCGGTGGATTGATCGCGAAATTACATTCTTTGGTCGATTCAAATTCAGATGCCTGTCTATCATTCATGATAGCGCGTGCTAAATCGACCGTATGTGCTGGAGTTAATACTTGATTGGAAACCGGTGTGACCTTGCCATCAATTTTGAAGGCAGGTGGAAACTCAGCGGTGATAAATAGATCGGAACCATTTTTGCTCAGCATGAGTTTGAGCAGATCGTTCATAAATTTGGTGGCCTGATCGCGTTCCATGACATTCTCTCTTTTCTTTGTCTTATGTATCTTTGATTGATGAATCTTTAGATCAGCCAGGGAAGTTTTCTGGAATTTTCGCAGCGGCTCTGGCAGTGGCGGAGGAGATTACATTGCGACGAACCAAGTCGGCTAAATTTTGATCTAGCGTTTGCATGCCAACATTGCTACCGGTTTGAATCGACGAGTACATCTGCGCGATTTTTGCTTCACGAATTAAGTTACGAATCGCTGGTGTGCCGACCATAATTTCATGCGCCGCGACACGACCAGTGCCATCTTTGGTTTTCAATAAAGTTTGTGAAATAACCGCTTGTAAAGATTCGGATAACATCGAACGCACCATTTCTTTTTCTTCGGCTGGGAAGACGTCAACAATACGATCAATGGTTTTTGCAGCAGAAGAGGTATGCAGCGTACCGAACACCAAGTGACCGGTTTCTGCAGCGGTTAGCGCCAAGCGTATGGTTTCCAAATCACGCAACTCACCGACCAGAATCACGTCAGGATCTTCACGCAGCGCAGAACGTAGCGCATTGGAGAAAGAATGTGTGTGCGGGCCGACTTCGCGTTGGTTGATCAAGCATTTTTTTGAATCGTGCACAAATTCGATCGGGTCTTCTACCGTCAAAATATGCCCGTATTCACTTTCATTGACGTGATTGACCATGCCCGCCAGTGTGGTCGATTTGCCGGAACCAGTTGGGCCAGTGACTAATACCAAACCACGCGCTTTCAGAGAAAACTCTGCGAAACATTTCGGCGCATTGAGTTGTTCTAGCGACAGAATCTTGGAAGGAATGGTACGCATAACGGCAGCCGCACCACGTTCCTGATT
>JAYVHZ010000530.1:0-2303 GCA_043770645.1 Undibacterium sp.
CGATCCTTGACCATCTCAACACCAATAAAGAGACCCATGCCACGCACATCGCCTATCAATGTGTGACGCTGCTTCAAGTCGTTTAAGCCTTGTAAAAGAAAATCACCGACTTGTTTTGCATTGTCTTGCAGCTGTTCTTGTTGAATCACATCTAACACCGCCAAACCCATCGCACAAGACACTGGATTGCCTGCAAACGTATTGAAGTATTCCATGCCCGTAATGAACGCTTGCGCGATTTCGGGTCGTGTCACAACGGCTCCCATCGGATGACCATTACAAATGGGCTTGCCCATCGTCACAATATCTGGGATCACGCCTTGCGCTTCAAAGGCCCAGAAGTAGTCACCAGCGCGGCCAAAACCGACTTGAACTTCATCCGCAATACAAACTGCACCAGCGGCGCGTGCGTGTGCGTAAGCTGCTGGTAAATAGCCCTTCGGGAGGACGACCTGACCACCGCAACCTAAAACTGATTCGCAATAAAAAGCAGCCGGTTTTTCGCCACGTGCATGAATTGCTGAGATCGCACGTTGTAAATCTTGGGCATAGTGCTCGCCAGCTTGCTGATCATCTTTGCCGAAGCGTCCACGATAATCGTCGGGAATTTCAGCCACTTGAATATGCGCAGGACGACCTTTACCACCTTTGCCATCAAACTTGTATGGGCTCAGTTCTATCATGGTTGGTGAATTACCGTGATAGGCATGATCGACCACGATGATGTCATTCGCTTGGGTATAAGTCTTGGCGATGCGTAGAGCCAGATCATTTGCTTCTGTGCCAGAATTGGTGAGAAAAACGACCGACAATTCTGAAGGAAATGTCGCACTCAGTCGCTTGGCGTATTCGACGATGTTATCGTGCAGGTAGCGGGTGTTGGTATTGAGTTGCGCCATTTGCGTCTGACCAGCGGCGACTACCGCTGGATGACAATGCCCAACGTGGCAGACATTGTTCACCATATCAAGATAAGCATTGCCATCTTGATCGTATAAATAAGCGCCTTCACCACGAACCATTTTGATCGGCTCTTTATACGACATACTTAGTGTCGGATTGAGATGCCGGCGGCGTAGCGCGATGATGTCTTCTGGGCTGCGATCAGGGATAGGGGCGACGGTAGTTGGCATGATGGGGCGATTGGTGAATTAAAGTACACTCGAAAATAATTGCTGCAATTGGGGAAAATCCATAGCATCGAGTTGACGTATCAGGCGGCGCACGCCTTTTTGTGAGACTAATATGTAGTCATTGTCGGGATTGCGGCGGTAAGCGCGTGTTGCCATCAAGATGCTTTGACTTAGTCTTGCCATGATAACGTGATACAAATTCTTGATTTCTTGTTCTTGCAAGGGATGTTGCGATTGATAGCCTTTGAGGATGGCGACTATGCAGTCGCATACCGCCTGATCTTCTTCCTCATGCTGTAAGGCATACACGATCGTGATTGCCAAATCGACGATGCGCAAGTGTCGACACATATCGCCAAAATCGATGATGGCATTCACATGCGGTTTGGCATCTGCCGCATTGGCAGCAACGATCACATTAAAATCGTTGGCATCATTATGAATAACTGACATTGGTAAAGTCTGTTTCCAAGTCGCTTCATGTTCGGCAAAATAAAGCGTGTGACGGGTCACTAATTCGCGCAAATCGTCTTCAGTGATATGCGCGATTTCATCCTGTAATTCCGGTAGATTGCTAATGCTCCAATCCACGTATCTATCCATGCTAGCGTGCTGGAAGTTTTCCAATCCTCGATCCAACTTGCCGATTGCAATGCCTAAGCTGGTTTGCAGGTAATGCTGATCCACGTCCTCGCGTACCGCCACATTCGCGTAGATTTCACCTTCGACAAAGCTGAGTAGACGCATGTGGCATTGCTGCCCGCTGGCTGTCATTAATGGCAGAATGTGCTGACCAGATAGTGTTAACATCACTTGTGGCAAAGCTAGATCAGGACAAGTTTTGGCGAGATGCAGTAAGGCCGCGTTTTCGATATCGAGATCGGCATATGACCAATTAGGGTTCGCGATTTTGAAGACGTAATTGCCTTGTGGGGTATCGATTCTGAAATTGCGATCAGCGTAGGAGGGGAGTTCTTTGGCTGTGCCACTAAGGTGCCAATGTTGCTCGACTAAGGCTAATGCTTGTTCTGGGGTGATGGTTTGCATTGTTCTTAAGATTTTTTTATGTTGCGGATACATAGCGTTATTTGTATTTACCGCTGTTTTTAATTTTGTACTCTTTATCCTTCAACGTCATGCGCATGTTCTTGAAAACAAGTAGGGCGGGTG